>CAZWOG010000032.1:0-7452 GCA_964635685.1 uncultured Dehalococcoidales bacterium
TCGTAATACGCCACCGACCTCTCGCCGGGGATGGCAAACCCTCCCCAGGCTTTAAGGAATTGCTGTCGGTCTAGCCGGTGCCAGGGTATGTAGGCACCGAAGGACTTAATACCTATCATCTGCATCTCCATTTAAATAATATGATTCCTAACCACCCTTTATTGCTTACACTTTACCTTAGCGGCTTGAAGTACTTGATATCTTTGACGCTGGCCACGCGCTCTTTCTTGACCTTGAATACTGCCTTAACCCTCATGCCGACCTTTAGTTTTGCGGGATCTACCTCCCCCAGCATATGGACAAAGCCGGTGTTAGCTCCATCTAGCTGAACTATCCCATATGCAATGGGGGGTTCCACTGGTTGGACAGGACTCGGCTGGTAGGCAACGGCATAGGTAAGCAAGGTTCCCTTGTTGCTCACCTCAACCAACTCACTGAGCTTGCCAAAGCAATATTTACAGGTAGACCTAGGAGGAACGTAGACCTGGTTACAGATAGGGCATTTTATGCCGATGATTTTCTTGTTATCCCTAAGCTCAATAAGAAACTGGCTCCCCACTGTACCAGCAGAGTACTTGTTCGGGATATCTATCTTCCCATTGAAGACGAAGCGCTCCGATTCTTCAACCTTACCAGCCATCTATTAGCCTCCTATTGCTCAATTGTCCTGAAATACAGGATGTCTTCATCCAAACCATGACCACGCCCCTCCTCCTTCCAAACAGCTTGGACCCGCATCCCAACCTTTAATTTCCCCTTGTCTCGTTCTTCAAGGCGACTCACCACATACATGCCATCGTCCAGCAGGATAGTGGCGTAAGGATGCTCCTCTGCAACTCGCTCACCTTTGTGCGGATCCCAAAGAGGAAAGACCATATAGGTGTATTGCACCACCGTGCCTTTATCGCTCAGCTCTACCCATTTATCACCTGCCCTGACTTTACACCTACCACAGACCATCTCCGGAGGCCATAAAAATTCCCTGCACTTTGGGCACCGATTGGCCACCAGCTTCTTGTGGTCTCTCATCTCTTTATAGAGCTTGCTCAAATATTTACCCGCAGCCCACCGATAGGGTCGACCCATCGTATAAGATACATTAATGTATTCCTGAGAAGGCTGTTCTGCCATTTTTTCTCACCTCCTATAGAGATCTCCTGAGGAGCACCATCGCTGTCCAGTTGGGGCCACCTAGAGCGGTAGCAACGGCTGTCTTCACATCCCTGGTAACCTGGTGTTCGCCCGCATCTCCCCGAATCTGGAGAGCACATTCAGCAATACGGATTGTGGGGGTAGCCCCAATGGGATTGGTAGCTATCACGCCTCCGGATGGATTAACCGGAAACTCCCCCTCTATCCCTGTCATCCCCTTCTCGATCATTTTCCAGCCCTCGTTCTTCTCACAGAAGTGGAAAACCTCGCATAGGAACATCTCCTCCCAGTTAGAGGGCTCGTAGATCTCCGCCATATCGATATCCCTTCGCGGGTTGGTGATGCCATTCCTCTTATAAAGCTTGGTGGAAGCTATGTCCTCGCTGTAGGGTTCCCGACCGTCGAGGTCGCAAAAGGCACCGGCGCGAAAGGGTAGCTGGTGGACAGCAATGACGTCTGCGATCCAGACTGGCTTTTTGGTTAGCTTCTTGGCTTTCTCCTCTGTGGCGACAATGAGGGCACAGGCACCGCAGGATTGAGGGCAAAAATCCAGAAGCCTTAAAGGCCACTCCAGATATGGAGATTTGAGGATATCTTCCACGCTCTTCAGACCAAGCTTCAGGTGAGCATATTGATTTCTACAAGCGCACCGGTCTGCCTTTAGCCGGACCATGGCAGCGTGCTCCTCCCGCGCACCAGACCACTTCATATATGACGATGCCTGCTTGGCGAACTCCCCGATAGCTCCTCTTGCTGCGCCCTTACCCCACGCCAGGGTAGTGGCAGCAGTGATAGCGGCGGTGGTATCCCCCGTGTCAAGCTTCTCAAAGCCGATGAGCATGGCGGTATTAAAGAGGCCCGCAGTAAGAAAATGGAAGGCCTCCTTAGCAGATGCGATGCCACTGGTACCCCCTGCGGCGATCTTGAAACCTGGCTTCATAAAGTTGCCCGACTCATCGGCCATCCAGTGGTCGGGAAGGTAGACCCCTTCGAAGGTCTCCATATTGCTCACGAACACCGCCTCAATATCCTTCATGTTCATCTGAGCATCGGCCAGAGCTGCCCTCACCGCCTCGTTGACCAGCTCAGGCTGGCTAACATCGGGCCGCTTGGCTTTATGATAAGTCTGACCGACACCTACTATAGCCACTCTATTGGCCATTTCTTACCTCCGGTTACTTATTACTCAAGACCATGACACACTGGTGCTGCCCACAAATACCTGTAACACCATGGGCCAGGGCTATGCTGGCTCCCGGCACCTGCCTCTTGCCCGCTTCACCCCGAAGCTGTAGCGCCACCTCAGCCACCCTTGCCATCCCAGCCACAACGGTTGGATTGCCGGAGAGCATCCCGCCTGAAGGGTTCACCGGAAGCTGGCCTCCCATTTGAGTTACCCCGGCATCGATGAGCTTGCCCGCTTCACCACGCCCGCAGAAGCCCAGTCCCTCCATCCACAGCAGCTCCTGGTAGGAGTACTCATCACAGATCTCGGCTACATCTATTTCTTTTACGGGGTTGGAAATGCCAGCCATTTCGTAGGCCCTCCGCGCAGCCGACACCAGCGCATCGCACTCAGCTAGATCCCTGTCTCCAAGGTAATGAGTCTCATAGCAGTTTGATATCCCTGTTATCCAGACCGGTCTCGCCGTGAGCTTCCTGGCCTTCTCTTCTCGAGCCAGGATCATAGCGCAGGCGCCGTCTGAGGTGGGCTTGGTGTCTAAGAGCCTTATGGGATCGACCAGCACCTTTGATCTGAGGACATCCTTCACCGTGATATCCATGGGCTCCTGGGCAACGGGGTTGTTCTTGGCGTTTCCGCGGTTCTTAACGGCTACCTTAGCAAACTGCTCAGCCGTTACCCCATACTTGTGCATATAGCGCCTGGCCTGCAAGGCAGCAGCGGTAAGGAAGTCGAAGCCTAAAGGCCTCATGAAGATAGGGTCGAAGGCACAATTTTCGATGATGCTCCTGTCACTCTGGGATTCCTTGCAGTGGGAAATAACCAGAACGATATCGTGAAAGCCTGAGAGAATCTGGCCAAACGCGCAGTAAATCGCATTGGTCGAATCCGCAGCTACCTTATCTTCAGTCCCTAAGTGTGAACCGTCATAGGAGATGATATTCAAGTTTGACATGGTCCTGCCATCCCAGAAATCCTGGGAGCAGGTGACAGAGGAATCAATGCCGGTGCCATCATCAGCGAAGGTGAGCCCCGTCTCCTGCAGGACCTTCTCTATCGCTTCATACGCCATCTCCCCCTCATTTACATCATTCCTGTTGGGGTGATATTTGGTCTGAGCTACGGCCACAATCCCCACTCTTTCAGCCATATATAACTCCTTCTAACTGTTCAAGCGAAATCCATATACGCCTAACTTCGATATAGTTACGACCTCTCGAGCGAGCTAATGTCCTCGCACGGGCAGAGCCACAGTCCCTGTCCCGCCGCAGTTGCGTCCCCCTGGAACAGTGAATTCATATTGCACATCCACCAGGTGCTGATTGCCTTCTGTGTATTTCTTAATCACCTTTCCGGTCTTTGTCATTGAGTCACCGGGGAAGCAGGGCGTCTGAATGCGGAATGATATCTCTTTAAGCTCTCCTTCAGGCCCTGTCCAGTCCGTCAAGTATTTGCCTACATATCCGCATATGGTCGCGTTGTTCAGGAATATATCCTTCACCCCCGCCATCTTGGCAAAGTCGCGGTCGTGATGCACCGGGGTGAAGTCCCTGCTGGCTATCGCCCCGGAAATGACCATGGTGCAGGTGATATTTGCAGTCTCCGTGGGAAGTTCCTGTCCTTCCTTTACATCATCCCAGCAAATAGATTTCACAGCCATATCTACCTCTCTATTAGTTCTAGCGTCTTAAGATCCAATTCGATACTTCAAAACGGTAAGATTCTGTATTCCAACCGTCTCCCCTTTCTGATTATTGAATATGAAGGTAGTTGTCACGAAGTGACCCGTTCCCAGTCCCGTCTTTTTCGCCGGTGATACGTCAGTAACCTTATACGTGAATGTTATGTGGTCCCCGGGAAATACAGGCTTAAGATATTTCTGGGATACATTGGTAATGAGTATGCCATAGAATCCAGCCCCATCGAGCTTTTCAAGGAACTTTTCAAATGGATGCTTCGGCCGTACCCCCGCAGGCCACAGCGGCGGCATGGTCCATGTCAGCAGCATCTGCGGCGGCGCTATGATACTACGATACCTGCTTTTTTTGGCATACTCTTCGTCTGTGTACAAAGGATTTCCATCCTGCATCGCTTCGCACCAGTGTCTGATCATCGGTTTGCACACATCATCGGCAGCCACCATCCTCGACCCCTCCTCCCCAACCATTGCCTTCAGCTCATCATATAATTCCGGACTCATTCGAGCGCTCCTTAACTTGCAAAAAAAATTCCTACTCAATCCTTAGTTAAAAGATTTGCCCCCTCGCCCGCTCGCGCGTGCAGCAGGATAGGTTTGCTCCCGGCTTATGCGGCGGGCAGACGCGGTGAGAGCAGGCTCAAGCGGCTCTCACCGCGATTACGCCATAAAGTAGTGCAACCACAATAGAATTCCGCAATAGCCTACAGCGGCATGCCCTTTGCGCGGGCGGCGGTCACACATTCCGGTGTGGGCCACCATTTCTTTATGCCGCAGTCATCAGCTACCACGTTGGCTGTCCCATACCCGGGACCAAATGTCACGAATCCGCCAGGATAGCTGCTGGCCCCGCCCAGGTACAGGTTCTTTATCGGTGTCCTGTGGTTGGGGCAGTCATCGTTGGGCCGCCAGTAGCCCATCTGAGTCGAGTCGTAGGCCCCCTGCTTTATGGAGCCCTCGACCATGTTGACGAACTTGTTCTCTATATCCGCCGGGGTGGTCATGTTCCACCACAATACCTTGTCCGGAGTGATATTCGGCGCATATTTCTGCAGCATCGCCAGCTGCTTCTCGGCCCGCGCCTCTTTGTTCTTCATGCGCAGCCAGTTATCCTTATTCCCCTTGAGCTTGTACGGGGCCATCTGAGAAATCAGGCCCGAGCACCTGTTAGGCGGCGCCTGGTAGGGGTCATGCACGCTGGGGAAGCAGCAGTTGAATCCTGCCGTGTCCGACAGCTCTCCTTTTTCCATGCCGTCCCAGTGCTTCTTCAGATCGGCGGTGCTCTCAAAGCCCAGGACATAGATGAAGGCTTTATTGATGTCCGGGTTGCTGGCCGCCGCCTTGAACTTCGGCGCCTCCTCCATGGCCATGTGCAGGTGGCACAGGCTCCAGTGGTCCCACGTCCACGCCTTGATCTTGTCGACGAATGTTTTCTGCAGATTCTTCTCCCCAACAAGATCGAGGAACGTCTGGTGCACATCGATGGTGCTGATCACGGCCTTGCTTGCCATGTACTTGGCCCCGCCCTCAAGCTCCACGCCCGTGGCCTTTCCGCCCTCAACGATTATCCGCTTGATCTGGGCGCTGGTTATTATCTCCCCGCCGTACTCAAGCATGTACTTGGTCAGGGCATTGGAGAGGCGGTGCGACCCGCCTTTGATGAGACGGTAGTTCGTCGCCCGGTTGAGCAGCAAAGGCACCATGTAGCTTGTACCTGAGGCGTCATAGGGGAGGCCCCAGTGACAGGCTACATACAGCATCAAGGTTTTAACAACGTCGTTCTCGAAGAGCTCATTGATGATCTCCTCCGGCGTCTTCTCCGTAAGTTCGTTGATGTCTTTCCCTACCTCTGTCTTGTCCAGCTGCATCACCTGCTCCAGGGGCGGCATTGCAGCACAGTACGTCGCCGGTGCGACAAAGTCATTCACAATGTTGTAAAACCGCTTGCTCATCTCGCGGTAGCTTTTGGCGTCCTTCTGCGAGAACTTGGCTATCGACTGGCAGGTCTTCTCCACATCCCTGTAGATGCACAGGCTGCTCTTGCCGTCGCTTAACGGCATGCACCACTCCAGCTCGGGGTGGATATACCGGATGTCATACCTCTTTTCGAGCTCGAAATCCTTGGTCGTGGGTGCATAATCCACCATAAAATGGTAGATCGCATGCGTGTTGTGGAAGTAGTCCGGCAGCGTTATCTCCTCCGTGGCCAGCCCGCCACCCAGCTCATATCTTTTCTCCAGCAGCAGTACCTTCTGTCCCGCCTTGCTCAAATAGCAGGCAGTTGTCAGCCCGTTAGGGCCTCCGCCGATAATTATTACATCGTATTTCTCTGCCATTTTCCCTCCTTGTTAGGTTACATTTGTATTACTAATATATAGAGGAGGAACTCCCCCTATGACGTCTACTTGATATCATCCCTCTTGAACGTGTCCCGAATCTTCTTTGAGCGGAGTCTCATCTGCTGAACAAGGGAGTCCGGTTCCTCTTTACCTTTCTCCTCCCACGGCTTGCCCAGACCCAGGTCTTTAGCGATGATTCTGTAGCAGTTGTAGGACTCAGTTCCGCCTATATTTGACCCCACCCACCAGGATCCACCTGTGCAATAGAGGTTCTTTATCGGTGTCCTGTGGTTGGCTAGCTCGGGGGTAGGCCTATTCTCATAAGATTGGTAAGTTGGGCGGTCATCCCCTGACATAGCACCGTTGGGTACATAGTTCTTCATACGCAGGTTATCATAAGGGGTGTTAGGATCATAGCCGATGATGTTGTCCCAGTTCATGTTAGGAGCATGCTTCGACCATAGGTTAATAAGCTGCTCAGCATACCATTTCTTGAGCTTCAGCCACTCCTTCTCCGTGTGGTGAGTGGCAGGCGGTCCTACCTGCTCGTTATTGCAAACGTATTTCCCCTTGGGTGCGTAGGAAGGGTCAACCATACTATGGGACCAGACGGTGGGACAGAAGTCCTCTACAGGAGGCCATAGCCCCAGCTTCATGTAATAGGTCTCCCTGGCGACATGATCGGGGTCGGGAGTTTCGGCCAGCCCGAGCCAGAAAGTCTCATTGATATCGGGGTTAAACGCCGCCGCCGAGTATTTGGGCCTGTCGTGACAGGCGAAGCTGTACCACATTAGGCAGCCGAAAACTGCTTCAGTAAGCTCCACATGGCGCACCGTCTTCTCGTCCAGATGCTCCCTGCCTATCAAGTCGAAACAGAGCTGGCGCGGGTTCAAGGTGCTCAGCACCAGCTTCCTGGCCTTGATTTGGCTTCCATCTTTGAGGCGGATGCCTTTTGCAGTTCCATTCTCTATGATGACCTTATCCACCTCAGCGTGGGTGAAGAACTTGCATCCGCCGGCCACTAGTATCTTGTGGGCGGCATGAGCGATCTGGTGAGTCCCCCCCCTGCAAAAACCCAGGCC
>CAZWOG010000033.1:0-7292 GCA_964635685.1 uncultured Dehalococcoidales bacterium
AGAAACCAACATTACTTATAACATCAGAAGAGCGTTGTAGTAAAACCAGCTGACTATAGCCCTGAAGCATGGCTAGAGGAACAGTGAGCCAATGTGTATATACATTTATTTTAGCCCTGCCACTATCACCTTCGCGAGCTAGCTCCCGCAGCTTTGGAATGACAGGCACCATAAGTTGCATGATGATTGTAGCCGTAATATAAGGATAAACCCCTAATGCGGCAACGCTCATGTTTCTCATTGCGCTGCCGCTGAACAAATCCAGCATCCCGAACAAAGAGCCTGCGCTTGTGCCTCCGCCTAAGAAGTCCTTCATTGCTGCGGGATCGGCACCGGGCACAGGTACATGAGCGATAAAGCGGAATAACACCAAAATGCCTAACGTTATCAGCATCTTTCGTCTAAGATCTGTCTGACGGAAGGCATCTATCATTGATTGGAGTAATTGAGGTCTGGAACTTTTTCGCTCTTGAGTCACTGGCTGATTTCCTCTGCTTTTCCTCCAGCGGACTCAATCTTCCTCTTCGCCGTTTGAGTGAACTTATTAGCTCTAACGGTAAATGGTTTCTCAAGTTCGCCATTGCCTAGAATTTTAATCGGTTTCTTTAGTGATTTTACGAGTCTCTTCTCCATCAAATCTTCTGGTTTAATTTCTTGCCCTGACTCAAAGCGATTGAGGCTTGATATGTTTATAGTTGAATATTCAGTCCTAAAGATATTATTAAACCCGCGTTGTTCTGGAAGACGTTTTGTTAATGGATTTTGCCCACCTTCAAAACCAGGGCGCAAGGAAAATCCCGCACGCGCTTTTTGTCCCTTCGTACCTTTACACGCAGTAGTACCATGACCACTGCCAGAGCCGCGGCCTACTCTTTTCTTACTATGTTTTGACCCCTGCGGGGGGATCAGATCATTCTCCCTCAACGGTTTCCTCCACTTTGACAAGATGTCTAACCTTCAACAACATCCCGCGCATTGATGGAGAATCATCGTGTTCAACGGTTTGATTCAAACGATGAAGCCCCAAAGACTGTATGGTATTTCTCTGGTCACGTGAGAAACCTATTCCACTTTTTACCCATGTAACCACTAATTTAGCCAACTGAAACCTCCTTTGTAAGCAAAGACTTACGCCTGGAAAGAGCTTCTTCAGGAGTTTTTAACTGATGCAGTGCTTTTATTGTTGCACGCACTACGTTTACTTTGTTCTCACTGCCTAGAGATTTCGTAAGGATATCTTTTATTCCAGCGGCTTCAAGAACAGCGCGAACACCACCACCCGCAATTAAACCAGTGCCTTGCGAAGCCGGTTTCAGAAGAACTTTTGAACCACAGTATTTGGCAGTTATCTGATATGGTATGGTCCCATCTTTCATCGTTACCTTAACCATACGTTTACGTGCAATTGCATTTCCTTTACGAATAGCTTCAGGTATTTCTTTCGCTTTCCCCAAACCTTCGCCTACTTGACCATGTCCATCACCAACAACTACCAAGGCTGTAAAGCTAAAGCGTCTTCCTCCTTTGACTACTTTAGCAACCCTTTTTATATGTACAAGTTTCTCATTTAAGGCTTCACCATGTTTTAAATCTTCCATCGTTAAAACTCCAAGCCTGCTTTTCTGGCTGCATCAGCTAAAGCCTTCACGCGACCATGATACTGGTATCCTCCTCGGTCAAAAACCACCCTTTTAACACCACTTTCCGATGCACGTTTTGCTATCAGCTTCCCAACAAATGCAGCTGTCTCAGCCTTCGACTTATTATTAGATTTAAACTCTTTATCCAATGTCGATGCCGATACTAACGTATGCCCCTGACTATCATCAATAAGTTGACAATAAATATGATTCAGACTGCGATAAACGCATAGCCTTGGCTTTTCTGCAGTTCCTGAAACCGACTTACGAACGCGTCTGTGTCTTATTTCACGTGATTTTTTTGTGTTATATGTACCCATTACCGTTTGGCTCCAGCTTTACCTGCTTTTCCAGGTTTTATACGTACCTTTTCATTTGAATATCTGACACCCTTGCCCTTATAGTGATCCGGCGGTCTCATCGCACGAATTTTAGCCGCCACATCGCCCACCTGCTCCTTATCAATTCCTTGCACAACTAGGCGCTGTGGCTCTTTAACGACAACCGACACTCCCACCGGTGGATTAATCTCTTTCGCATGAGAAAATCCCAACTGCAGTGTGATCTTCCCGCCTGAAGAAGCCTGAGCTCTATATCCCACACCGACAAGCTCCAGATCTTTGTGGTATCCGTCACTCACTCCCACAACCATATTAGCCAACAGACTTCTTGTCAGACCATGCAATGATCGCACTTGTTTCTCATCTGATGACCTGGATACTTCAACTACACCTTTATCCATAGTAATTGAAATAGCAGGGTCAAATGAGCGCGTTAATTCACCTTTTGGCCCTTTAACCCGCACTTCACTTCCACTTATTTTTACTTCAACACCTTTTGGTACAGGAATTGGCATCTTACCGATGCGAGACATTATCTTCCTCCATTACCATACAAAGCAAATAAGCTCCCCACCTACACCCTCTTGCCATGCCTTCTTACCTGAAATAATCCCCTTTGGTGTAGACAGAATCGCCATCCCTAATCCACCGTAGACACGCGGTATTTCAGATTTAGAAACATATATTCTCAGGCCAGGTTTAGAGACCCTTTGCAATCCTTCAATGACAGGCTCTTTTTTATCTGTATACTTCAGATATATTTTAATCACCCTCTGTTGCTTACCTTTGACTACTTCATATTCTTTTATAAAGCCTTCATCCCTCAATATTTTAGCGACAGCAAGCTTTATCTTCGATGATGGCACAAGTACGAAATCATGCCTAGCCATCGTGGCATTTCTAATTCTTGTTAACATATCAGCAATCGGATCTGTAACCATACTCAACCTTTACAAAAACAATTTATTGTATATAAGAAAAGAATATCACCAACTGGATTTCCTAACGCCAGGAATCTTTCCTTCAAGCGCCAGCGTACGGAAACATATACGGCACAGCCCGAACTGACGTATATATCCCCTCGACCGGCCGCACAATTGGCATCGATTCTTCTGTCTCACCTGGAATTTTGGCGTCCTACGCGCTTTAACAATCCTTGATACTTTAGCCATATCTTACAAACACGCCTCTTTCACTACATATATCACCGAGAGAACGGCATTCCCATAAGTTCGAAAAGCCTGAGACCCTCCGCATTGTTACGTGCAGTTGTAATAATACAGATCTCCAATCCCCTTACCTTATCAACCTTATCATATGAAATTTCAGGAAATATCGTCTGATCCTTTAGTCCAAGAGTATAATTCCCCATACCATCAAAAGCGTTACGATTTAATCCCTGAAAGTCACGTATGCGAGGCAAAGCGACACTAATAAGCTTATCGAGGAATTCATACATTCGTTTCCCGCGCAAAGTGACCATTATCCCGATGGGCATACCCTTACGCAGTTTAAAACTGGCAATGGATTTTCGAGCCTTTGTTACAACAGGATGTTGTCCGGAAATTGCCGCAATATCTTGTTGGGCAGCATCCAAGGCTTGAGCATGCTGTATAGCTTCCCCAAGCCCAACATTTATCACCACTTTTACTACTCTCGGCGCCTGCATTACACTGGTATATTTAAATTCTTTCATCAGAGCAGGCAATATATCCTGTTGGTATTTTTCTTTCAAACGAGACATCAGTTAATCACCTCGTTACATTTCCCACATATCCTCACACGCTTACCATCCTCGAGGATTTTTGATTGAATACGGACTGGTTTATTGCATTTCGGACATACCAGCATAACATTAGAAATTTGCAACGGGGCCTCACGTTCAATAATACCGGCCTGTCTGGCCTGTCCCCTTGGCTTCATATGACGTTTAATAATATTCACACCCTCAATAATCAACACATTATCTTTAGGCATGATCTGACGTACTTTCCCCTTTTTGCCTTTATCTTTTCCAACTATTACCAGAACCGTATCCTCTTTTTTAATTCTCATATTAAAGAACCTCTGGTGCTAGTGATAAAATCTTCATAAAATTTTTCTGTCGTAACTCATGTGCTACCGGACCGAAAATACGAGTGCCCTTCGGATTATTTTTTTCATCAAGTATAACCGCAGCGTTATCATCGAATCTGATATACGAACCATCTGGACGCCTGTACTGCTTTGCCGTTCGCACAACAACTGCTCGCACCACCTCGTGATTTTTGACAGTGCCCCCCGTTTGTGCTTCTTTAACGGCAGCAACAATTATATCGCCCACACGAGCATACTTCTTGCGAGTTCCGCCAGGTATGTGTATACACATGATACTTTTAGCACCGGTGTTATCTGCAACTTTTAACCTGGTTTGAGGCATAATCATTGTGAATCACCCTTAGATAATATCTCGGCCACTTTCCAACGTTTATCTTTTGAAAGAGGCCTGGTCTCTTCTATTAATACTACATCGCCTATTTTACAAGCATTTTGTTCATCGTGAGCTTTGAATTTACTCAAATGTCTTACACGTTTTTTGTAAAGACGATGAGGTATATAGTACTCAACCATAACAACAACAGTCTTTACCATCTTATTGCTTACGACGCGCCCTATTTTCTTCTTTTTATTATTTCTGGTCTCTGTAACCAATGTATAATTACTCCTCTACTGTAATTCCCGCTCCCTCATGACTGTCTTTATTTTAGCTATCTTTTTCCTGACATTTCGGATTTCATGATAATTACCAAGCTGCTTAGTCGCAAGACGAAATCTCAAATTGAACAGCTCTCGATATGATTCATCAAGCTTTTTCTTAAGTTCATCAATATTTAAAGTGCGAATTTCCGTAACTTTCAACCTAAGCCCCCTCTATTCCCCGATATCTGCGTCCCTGTGCACAAATCTTGTGGGTATAGGCAATTTATGAGATGCTAATCTCATTGCTTCTTTAGCTGATTCCTCTTTGACACCAGCGATTTCAAATAATATCCTTCCTGGTTTGGTCACACAGACCCAATGATCAACAGCGCCTTTTCCGCTTCCCTGTCTGGTTTCCGCCGGTTTAGAAGTAACAGGCTTATCTGGGAATACACGAATCCACAATTTGCCGCCTCTTCGCACATAACGAATTATCGCACGTCTTGCTGCCTCTATCTGCCGCGCTGTAAGCCAACAAGCACCTTGAGCTTGAAGCCCGTATTCACCAAAGGCTATAGTATTGCCAGCATTAGCCTGGCCTTTCCTTCTCCCGCGACTCTGCTTCCTATGTTTAACTCGTTTAGGCTGTAACATTATGCTTTTCCTCGCTCAGCGGATAACCGATTATGTTCCCCTTCTAATTAATTCTTATCAGATTCCTTTTTCGCACCGGCCTTAAATTTGGCTTTGGATTTTGGTTTACTTTCTTTTTGCTCTTTTTCAGATATCACTGCATCTGGAATCACTGCAGTTGCACCAATAACCGAGGATTCACCAAGACTCGTCTTTGATTTATCTTTAGCTTTACCTCTGGTTTTAGGTTTCTCTTCTTTCTCTACCTTTGTCTCAGGTGTAGCACTTACAGACTTCACTCTTGTTCTTACTTTAGAACGGCTTTTTGATGCCGATCCCGCTACTTCTGGTTTACCTTTTCCATCAACAGACACACCTTCTTTTGAACCTTCATGTTCTTCTGGGATTACTAATTCTTCAGGTTTACCTGTTGCTTCAGCTGATTCAATAATTTTTGTGCTAACTATAGCCCCTTCAGCTTTTTCTTCTGGTTTTTCTTTATTACTCACGGTTACAGCAGCATCTGCATTAAATTTCTCATATTCTGGAATGATATCACCTTTATAAATGTAAACTTTAACCCCGATTGTCCCTAAAGTTGTATGTGCTGTCGCAGTAGCATAATCTATATCAGCACGCAAGGTATGAAGTGGAACTCTTCCCTCATGAAGCGTTTCTGTTCTTGCATATTCAGAACTTCCGACCCTTCCAGCACAAACTATCTTTATTCCCTGTGCCCCTCTTTCCATCGCTCGGAATATAGCTTGCTTCATCGCCCTCCTGTGAGAAATACGTCGTTCCATTTGTTGTGCTATACTCCTAGCCACAAGGCATGCATCCAGCTCCGGCTGGGACACTTCCTGTATATTAAGCCTAACACGCTTACCAGCGATCTTCTCCAATAATGACCTTGTTTCATCAACGCGCTGGCCGCCTCGACCGATGACGATGCCAGGTCTAGATGTGTGAACAGTAACTGTCACTTGATTAGATGCGCGTTCTATCTCAACCCGGGCAATGTCATCATCTTTATATTTAGATGAAACAACATTTCTAATACGCAGGTCTTCTTGAAGCATTTCAGTATAATGCTTATCAGCATACCATCTTGACTGCCAGTCTTTTGTTATGCCTAACCTAAAGCCTATTGGATGCACCTTCTGGCCCAATCATTCCTCCTCTTTAACTATGACAGTTATATGGCTAGAACGTTTTAAGATAGGTTTTACCCTACCTCTAGGTCCTGCACGAAATCGCTTCATAGTACGCCCCTCATCGATTAGAATCTTAGCGATCTTTAAATCCGATGGGGTCATCTCATAATTATTTTCCGCATTCGCTGCAGCCGACTTAACCGCCTTAGCTACAGACTGCGCCGATGGCGATGGCAAGAATTTTAAAATGGTTAAGGCCTGATCCACCTTTTTACCCCTTACCAAATCTGCCATTAACCTCAGTTTTCGAGGTGATGTTCTTATATTTTTTGAAATAGCTTTTACTTCCATAACACTTATTGCGTCGCCTTTTTAATTACAGTTACTTTTTCTGACTTACCTGAATGTCCTCTGAACGTCCTGGTAAATGCAAACTCTCCAAGTTTATGCCCTACCATATTCTCAGTAATAAAGATTGGCACATGTCTCCTGCCATCATGTACGGCTATTGTATGACCTATCATATCAGGGATAATCGTCGAGGCTCGTGACCAAGTCTTAATAACTACCTTCTCCCCTGATTTATTGAGCGCTTCCACCTTTTTTAATAAGTGCGATTCTATAAATGGACCTTTTTTAGTAGATCTGGACATTTAATTGACCTCTTCTGCACCTCAGCTAATATTACTACTTCTTATTTCTCCGTCTAACAATCATATTATCAGTACGCTTATTTTTGCGTGTTCTATATCCTAATGTCGGCTTGCCCCATGGAGTCTTAGGCCCAGGTAAACCAATCGGGCACCGACCTTCACCACCACCGTGGGGATGATCCCTGGGAGTCA
>CAZWOG010000034.1:0-7159 GCA_964635685.1 uncultured Dehalococcoidales bacterium
AGAAAAAACCGATATCAGCTGCAGGCAAACTGCGCAGGATTAACAGCGGTGTCAGAGTTACACCTGTGTGTAAGAAGGTTACAGACGCTAACGTCGATAAAATAATTGCTGGGGCTGATGTTGTTATAGATGGGCTTGATAATTTTCAGACAAGGTTTGTGCTGAATGCAGCGTGTGTAAGACAGCGAGTTCCCTTCATTCATGCTGGTGTAAATGGGCTATTAGGCCAGATAACTACCATTATTCCCGGGAAGACCCCGTGTCTCGCTTGTATTTATTCAACTGCACCGGTGTTTGATGAGACTGTGCCGGTTTTCGGTGTCACTCCGGCCTTAATGGCTTCACTGCAGGTTATAGAGGCGATTAAGCTGATCGCTGGTTTTGGAGAAACGCTTGAAGGTAAGATGTTATATTTTAATGGTGAGTCTATGGAATTTGCATCCGAAGATTTAGTAAAGAATCCTGATTGTAGAGTTTGTGGAGCCAGCGGGCCGAATGTCAAGGAGCGTCGAAAATGAGTGTTAAGGTGCTTATTCCATCGCTTCTTTATAAGTATACTGATAATCAGGAAGTTATCCAAGTAGATGGAACTACAGTGCGCGATTGCATCGATGCCTTAAAAAATAGATATCCTGAACTTGAGAGATGGCTCTATAGAAATGGGAAAGTAGCCACTTATGTGCATGTCAGTGTAAATAAAAAGAGGGCTTCTGTTGACGATCGGGTTGCAGACGGGGATGAGATAAAAATACTATTGGCGACAGGTGGCGGGTAGCGCTGCCGATCATCGAGCCTATTGACTGACACAGTCCATCTTCATTTGGTTATCTTACAGATGATTGATAAGATTTTGAAAAACTTTCATGTCGTAGCTGTCGTTGGCCTTTCAACTAATAAAGAACGGCCAAGCTATAATGTATCTGCCTATCTCAAAGAACATGGATATAAAATTATACCTGTGAATCCGAATGAGGATACGATTCTGGGGGAGCGCTGTTATCCTTCATTAATATCGATTGATGAGCAGGTTGATATTGTGGATATATTCCGCCGTTCCGAGGAAGTGGCTGGTATTGTCGATGAGGCAATAAAAATGGGGGCCAAGGTGGTATGGATGCAGGAGGGCATAGTCAACGAGAGGGCTGCTGCAAAGGCTCGTGACGCCGGGCTGGAAGTTATAATGGATATGTGCATGATGAAGGAACATCGCAAGATGATGAAAAAGGGCAAATGAAAAAGGAGTGTGTGTATGCCGAAGACAAATGATAATGTTCAAGCTGCTTTCGCCGGGGAAAGCCAGGCCAGCCGAAAGTATACCTACTTCGCTGAGAAAGCGGATGAAGAGGGGTATAAACGGGCGGCGCGGCTCTTCCGCGCCGCAGCAGAGGCGGAAACAGTACATGCACGTAATCATCTGAAGGTAATGCAGGGTATTAAATCGACAAAGGAAAATTTGGCGGCAGCAATTAGCGGTGAGCATCATGAATTCACCCAGATGTACCCGGAGTTTATTAAACAGTCGGAATCTGATGGTCAGAAACAAGCCACACGCAGCTTTGATATGGCTAATCAGGTGGAACAGATTCACCATGACCTTTTCCAGGCCGCTTTGAAGAGTCTGGGTAAGAGCAAGGAAGAAGTAGCTGATAAACCGTTCTTCGTCTGCCAGGTGTGCGGTAATACTGTAGAGGGCGCGGCTCAGGACAAGTGCTCTGTATGTGGCGCTCCAGCGAAAATGTTTAAGAAGGTCGATTAAGGCTTTCACAGAACGGGGCGGTTAACATTACCCGCAGCCAAGGGTTGCTATATCAGTCGAGGGTGTAGAGAAATTTAGTTATGATGAGATTTATTTTAATCCTTCCAGCAGCGATATTATTTCGTATTGACTGGTGAAAGCCCCCTTCCTTACGTAGTAAACTACTCCCTGCTCGTTGACTATTACATTTGTTGGGGTATAGATAACATTATAGGCTTCTGTTACCGTACCATCGCTGTCCAGTGCTACCGGGAGGCTGAAATCGTAGTAGTTTATGAGCGACTGAACAGTATAGCTGTTTTCCATAATATCGATAGTGATAAATTCAACCTCGTCACCCATTTCATCATACGCTGATTCTAAGAAAGGCATCTGGAGAATACAGGCCTGGCATCCCGTTGTCCAGAAAACCAACATAACAGGCTTGCCTTTGAGCTCTGAGAGTTTGACCTGTCCACCGTCCAGGGTTGATAGAGTGAAGTCCGGGGCGTTATCGCCAACCTGTGATCCTACCGGGACAGAGCAGCCGATGATGCATGTAAGCAATGATATCGTCGCAACTATTGTGAAGATCAGTTTTAGTCCACAGTTCTTTTTAGTCATAGCAACTCTCTTAAGTCATTCAAACAGAATATGTAACCATGTTTGCTAGCATTAGGCTCCCGATTACAATTAGTAATATACTACTTACAATTGATGTTGATGTAGAGTGCCGTCTGAACCATCTGAGAACAGGCAGCGCGCTCCCCAGCGCTAATCCTACGGCTATGAAGGGCAAACCGAGCCCCAGTGAGTATACAGTGAGAAGTAGAGCTCCCTTCGCCGCTGTTTGTGAGTTTGCTGCCATTGTCAGTATTAAACCCAGCGTGCCGTAGGCGCAGGTACCGATGCCAACCGAAAAAACAGCTCCCATTAATGCTGAACGTAAATATCCTACTTTGCCCCAGAAAGGCCGGCTTAAACGCGTTTCGAAATTAAGTTTAGGTATCTTAAGTGCAGCTAGTAAATAAATTCCGAATATAATTAAAATCGCACCGCCAATTACTCTCAGGATATCGTTAGGGATAAACATACCAAGGAGTCCAATGGAAGCTCCTAACGTGATATAGACTATTGAGAAACCGATGACAAAGCTAATAGTGTGTATGAAAACGGTGCGGCATTTCGTTTCTGCGGATAGAGAGACCACTCCACCTATGTTAGCGATATATATCGGCACTAAGGGCAGCACGCATGGGGATATGAATGCTGCAATTCCTGCTCCGAAGGCGATTGGATAAGATACTTCAGTCATAGGGCATAATCATAGGCAATTCAGGTAGCTAAAATTGAATGCTGTTTATAGAAATTGGCGGATGTCTATTGAGAGGATTTCTTTTGTTTACCTCGCTCGCTTAGTTTAATACGACGTCCGCTCTTCTCTTCGCCTAAGCGCTTCTGTTCCTCTTCGTGCAGTCGCTGTCCGAAGATGATTGCGTTCATGTTTTCCTCTTTATATTTTTTAGGCAGCACAGCGCGCATATCGCTCTCGGGGACATTAATGTCTGCCAGTACCATCAGCCGCCCAAGCGCTATCATATATCCAAATAATTCTTTGCCAAATATCTCAGTACCCAACTCGCTGAAGGGTATTTCTTCGTTAGTGGGGGGGATATCCTCCAGTTTAAGTGATTTCCCTTCCTCAATACCGAGGCCGGTTTGGTAAACGATCGTTTTCGCATGAAGGTCTTCAGCTTTATCGGACAGCTTGAGCAGGATATCGGCGTCATCAATTACAGGGTTATCAATGGGATTATTATCGTAAACGAGATGCGCCAGGCTTAAACCACCTCTAACGGCAGCGTCGTAATCGTATAGTAAACTGACTTCAAATCCCAGGTTGGCAAGTAATTGCGCCAGTGTAAGAGATATGACCCTTACGCCCTGCCCGCCTTCTCCGGAAACTATTATCTTCTTCATATGTAATCCTTCTCTATCCCTGGCGTATTATCCCGATCTCATCTGGTTCCAAGCTATCTTTGCCGCGAGGAGCCCTTTTGTAGGTCCTTTTATATAACTGCAGCATTTCCCAGGCAGAGTTGAATCCTATCCTGCGTCCGTTATTCTCAATACATTGCGACATAATCTCAACGAAAGCAAAACCGGGCCACTCTATGGCCTCCCTTATGCATTTCTGCATGTGTATTTGATGATAGGATGTGGTTCTGGCATAGAAGTATTTAGCAGCGCTCTTTATTAGATTCTGAAGAATTATGGGATTTCTTATAGCACCGGTCGGGGTGCTCACTGTTCTGGTGCCTAATGGAGTTGTCGGTCCCGCTTGGCCTCCGGTGAGGCCGTATATTTGGTTGTTATTGCATATGACAGTAATATTTGCATTGCGTCTTGCTGCATGGATCAGATGGTTGCCGCCAATGCTGGCGAGGTCGCCATCACCGGATACGACGATGACTTTCAGGTTTGGATTAACTGTCTTAATCGCTTCGGCCATTGGCAGAGTGCGGCCATGTAAAGTATATACAGTATCGATATTGACATAACCGGAGAGCCTGCCGGTACAACCTATACCCGTGATTATGGTTGAGTTGGTATAATCCAAACCTAATTGATCCATCGATTTAGATAACTGGATAAGTATTTGACCAATGCCGCAACCGGGGCACCATTTTGTGGGGAAGCGGTCCAGTCTGATTAAGTCCTTGTACATTAATTAACCTCCCGGTTCAGCTTATCTTTCAAACCTTGTATGACCTGGTCCAGTGAGATCTTGCCACCGAGTAATGGTATGCGAGTTATCTCTCGCTTTAGCTCGCACTCAACTAGGCTGGCATATTGGCCATCGTTTGCTTCAATAACTACTATATGCTTATAGTCTTTCGCACATTTTTGCAGTTCATCGCTCAGTAGCGGGAAGATTCGGATTGGACGAAATATGGCAAAAGAAGATTTCAGCGGAGCTATGACTCTGGATGTGATGCCATATGCAATGAGCAGTGTGTCGCTCTTTTTATTGCCAGAGAATTCGAAATGTGCATAGCGCTTTGCTATTTTTGCATGTCTGGCCTTCACCTTATCATGCCACTGTCTGAATACCGCTGCATCTGCTGTGCGTGGGCTCAGGTTTTCGTCATGGGTTAATCCGGTGAAAGTCCTTTGACCGGTACCTAACGGCGGTACACTGCGTGGAACAACTTCTACTTCAATTGCGTCCAGATCAACCACTTCGTACAGGTGACTGAGGAATGCATCCCCCAGAAATATGACGGGTGAAAGGGATTCCTCCGCAGCATTGAAGGCGGTGACAGTGTAGCGGTAACATTCCTCTACCGAATTGGGATAGAAGACCAGGGGATAGTAGTCGCCGCTACTGCCGTATTTCGTCTGTAATATATCATGTTGAGAGGGCCTGGTCGGCATACCAGTAGCCGGACCGACTCGCATTACGTTTATATATACTGCAGGCACCTCAAGTTGGTGGCCGTAACCTATCGTCTCCTGCATCAAACTGAATCCAGGCCCTGAAGTCGCGGTAAATGCTTTAGCTCCTGCCAAAGATGCGCCGATGACTGCATTAGCGGCGGCCAGCTCGTCTTCACTCTGAATGAATTTGAAATTAGGGTTCTTGGCATTGAGTTCAGCGGCCTGGATGAGAATTTCAGATGATGGCGTGATGGGATAGCCGGCAAAAAAGGTTGCGCCAGCTTTGACAGCACCGAGGAACGTGGCTTCATTGCCGTTAATCAGCTTTTTCATTTTTCTGCTCCTGCAATGGCTGTGCGATTACTTCTATAGCCAGATCTGGGCACTGTCTTTCGCAGAGGCCGCATCTGGTGCAGCGGCCTTCTATTTCAACTACACCATCCGATGTTATTTCGAGGGCTTGCTGTGTACAAGCCTCAACGCAAATGAAACAGCGTTTGCACCATGTCGCATTCCAGCGGACGCTAGGGTAGTCGATGTACCTGGGCGTTGTTGTAATCATTGTTCATTCCCTCTGTTGATTTACAATTCGTTCGTAAATGATCAATTTTATAATGAAGTTACATTCTATCACAAACTATTTATCAAGTCTAACATCTCAAAGCCGTGCAATTAAGGCTGTATCAAACGGGACAGCCATAAATTGGGGAAATACGGCTTATAAAAAATGTAGGCTCCCTTGGATACAGGAAGGAAGCCTACGTAAAAGCCGAACGTTTTTAATTGTTAATGCGTCTGGGAATACCTTAGCACTATCGGTGCTACATTATATGCAGAGGTGACGGCATGATGTGTTCCGACGCCATCGCCGCCTGCGTCCACACCTACGTAGAACAATCCTTGAATAGGTGCAATAGGTGAAGGTTTGTTCTTGCCGCACTGGCCTACTATCTGTCCAAGGCCGATGCATTCGCCACCGCATCCGGGAACGGCACTGTCTCGTGTCATGCGGCTGACATCTGTAGTAGTATAGTCCTCTCTCCTGACAATGTGATTGCGGAATCCGGGGTGGAATTTTTCTATCTTTTCTTCGAAAGCGTCTAACCATGCCTTCTGGTTCTTCAGCTTGGGATCAGCTGGAGCCAGCGTTCCGGTCAATATAAGCTGCTTTCCCTCCGGGGCTATAGCAGGATCAAAGCCCTGCGGGCTGAAGATGATGATGAGCATATCATCGGGGATCTCGCCAGACTTGGCTTTCATGTAGCGCTCCATGTTCCACCAGGATTTATCGTCGTAGATGACGTAACAGCAGTCCTCGAACACTACCTTGTCAAAGAAGTAGCGGTGCCCAATTAGAGCCAGTGATGGTACCAGGCCCCTGATGCGGCTGGCGTATCCTTTATCGAAATGCTCCTCGCCGACCAGTTTGAGCACGGTCGGCTGGATGCCGGCATTGCTTATAACTATAGGTGCCTTGAACGTGCCTTTGTCGGTGATCACACCGGTAACCTTTCCGTTCTCGACGGTTATTTTCTCTACTCTTGTTTTGAGCTTCAAATCACCGCCGAGTTTCTTGAAAGCTCCTACAAGTGCCTCACTGAGCTTTGCATAGCCGCCTAGGAAGTAAGCCGAGCCGAGTCCTGTTGTGAACTGGCGCAGGGTCTTAATCATTTCAGAGGCTGAGCACAGGTCGACCTGCACCACGAACAGGATGTTGCACAGTATCGCCAGGTAGCTGTAGGTACCCTGCGGGATACCGTATGGAGTTATGAAATCATGGAAGGTTACATCGTCCAGCCTGTCGAGCTGGTCCTGTGGCATGGAGGCGATATCCTCGAAGAGCTTGTTGACCTTGGCCAGCCCCTCCGGATCCTTCATGAGCATTTCGGGGATTTGTACCGGAGGAACAAAGCTATAGCCCACATATTTGTCTGATCCTTGAGGCTTGTACAGGAACCCGCCGTCTAAAAGAGTCCCTTTGCC
>CAZWOG010000035.1:0-4608 GCA_964635685.1 uncultured Dehalococcoidales bacterium
TGATATGGCACTGCAATATACAATATAACTATAACAGAATACAGTAAAAAATAAAATGCGACAGACTTGTGGCTATAATCATTCAGTGCTATTATAGTAAAATCTTGAAAAAGTCGCTTCCGGCATTCAGCAATGGGTCTCGATGACGCGTATATTAAGGCGGTGGAATCCATGATGCGGGTCGATCCGCGAACTGCGGCGTCAGCGAGCGGTGTCGAGTACGAGGAGGATAAGTTTATAATTCCTCTATTTAACCGGACTTATACGGTAAAATTCCCCCGGGGTGAAACTGCTGAGATAGGGGCTGATGTCCAGGTACCCAAGATGCTCGAAGTGCTTCTTATGCATTATTTGACGCATGCTGATGGCACAGCTGTATCCGGTATGTGGATAAGCTATCGTCAGCTCCCCGGAGCAAAGCTGTTTGAACAGAAGTTCATTAACCTGGTGTCCCGACCGATGCTCGAGTTCTTCGGCAGCAATATCGATGGTTTCTGTGAGTTGGCAAGTGCTCTTGGCGGCCAGCCGATGGACAGCACGAGCGACGCAGCCTTCTGGTTTAAGGCTTTGCCCAAGTTGCCGATAGCATGTATCTTTAATATCGGCGAGGATGAGATCCCTACTTCTATAAATGTCCTGTTTGACGAGTCTGCTCCTCATTATCTTCCAACTGAGGATTTGACTATTTTAGGCGGAATCATGAATTCCTTCATGAAGAAGGTCGTCAAAACGGATTGCAGGAAGATGTAATGATGAATGAAGAAAAGAGTTTGGCTGAGGCCGAAGCGGGTTTCCTTGCCAGCCTTCCTCCGGATCATAAAGATGAATTCAGACAGGAGTTAAATAAATTCGTCAGGTGGTGTGGGAAATCCCGTCCCATTAGAGATATCACTGCCATAGAGGTAGCGAATTACGCAGAGAGTATAAACAGTGCTACTACGGATGTATCGAACGTAACAGCTGCTGTAAAGGCTTTTCTATCCTATGCTAAAAAGGAGGGGTTAACCAGCACTAACCTTTCCGTCCATCTGCGCATGAAGAAGATTACTTCCGCGCATATAGCTTCAACCAAGGGGAAACCATCGACTATTGTCATGACAGCGGCGGGTTATGAGGAACTCAAGGCGGAACTGACTGATTTGAAAAAGGAGCGCCCCAAGCTTGCCGAGGACATACGCAAAGCCGCTGCTGATAAGGACTTCCGCGAAAACGCTCCTTTGGAAGCGGCCCGGGAGCGCCAGGGTATGGTTGAGGCCCGAATCAGGCAGCTGGAGGCTATGCTAAAGACAGCAGTTGTGAATGAAGAACGGACCAGCGATCTGGTGATAGCTATAGGTACTACGGTTACAATTCAAGGATTGTCTGACAAGGAGGAAATGAGCTATAAGCTGGTGAATCCTAACGAAGCCAGCCCACTAAAAGGGAAACTCTCCATTTCTTCACCTATAGGCAAGGCATTGCTGGGGCGCAAGAAGGGCGATGTGATTGAGGTAGTCGCTCCGGCTGGTGCGTTGAATTATAGAATCATCAGGATTATAAATTGAGCTTAATTACCTTTAAAAATAGTTAATATAAGAAGCTATTCATTAATTGCCATCAGTGCTGTTTAAACGAACGCTTGACTTTTCAGCACAGATGAGATAAAAAGGGACAATACTTCCTAAAGTCCGAATAGTATTTTTAATTAAATCTTAGTTTTAATATAAAGAGAGTATTGATTACTTAATACCCTTTATATACAATGTTGACCAAAGGTGGTAATGATGGGATTTAAACTAGGGACGCAGGCATTAGCGGACGAGTGCATGAGAAGACAGGATATTGACCCTTCTTTCCAGGAGAAGATTAAGGGGCTTAACCTGAAGCTTCTCTTTGTAGGGCTTGACTGTCCGGGAAACGAAGACAGACAGCTCGCTATCGAATTGGATCATGGCAGGTTCGCCAGTATAGAGGTCTCGGCTAAGCCTGCCCCTAGCGATTTAAGGTCTGCACCATTCAGTCGTGCTAAATATGATTTTCGAGTACAGGCTCCTCAGAAGACACTGGTTGATTTAATAAACGGCAAGATAGATTTAATAACGGCGATACAGCTTGTGAAGATCGAGGGGGACATTGGTAAAGTGATGGCTCAGGCGGCGGGATTTATCGGGTTTATCGATCTTCTAGGCACGATGGATATCGAGCAGTAGGTTATCAGGTTCCCATCATAGCAGTGTCAAAGGAGCGCTTTGGGGATAAGCCTGTTTAGCCCTGAAATGAGGGAGGAATTCCTCAGGAGGCAGGATACTGATCCTGTCCTTAAACAGGTGCTCAAGGGCCTTACGTTCCGTCTTATAATGTTAAGTCTGGACGCTCCGGGGGAACAGGATCGCCAGATGGCGATGAACTTGCAGAGGGGCAGGTTTATAAGTATAGTATATGACATCCAGCCGGCCCCCAGCGAATTGAGGACGATACCATTCGACAGCAAGCGGTTCGATGCACGCGGGACGGCACCGCATCAAGTATTTGTTGATTTATGCACAGGCAAGAGGGAATTGATTTCTACCTTCCCACTGGTTAAAATCGAGGGGAACATAGGAAAGCTGATGGGACAGATAGAGGGGTTTACAGCGCTGATAAATTTTATTTCGAAGATGGATATAGTGCCGTGATCTGGAATATTTCTGTTTAAAGCGAAGGGGGTTAAACATGACGATAAGTTTATTTTGCCCTGAGATGAGGGAAGAGTTTCTCAGGAGACAGGACCTTGATCCACTGTGCAAACAAAAGCTGCGAGGCTTGACTTTCAGGCTGGTGATGCTGAGCCTGGATGCCCCGGGGAACCAGGACCGCCAGATGGCTATGAACCTGCAGGGTGGAAGGTTTATTAACATTGTTTATGATATCCAGCCGGCCCCCAGTGAATTGAGGACGATGCCGTTCGACAGCAAGAGGTTCGATGCTCGTGTCACTGCTCCACATATGGTATATGTTGAATTATGCCAGGGTAAGATTGACCTAATGACGGCTTTCACTAAGGTCAAGGTTGAGGGTAACATGAGCAAGCTGATGGGGCAGATAGAAGGCTTCGTCGGATTTATCGATTACCTGACCACTATGGATATAGTGCCGTGATCTGGAATACTTCTGTTTAAAGCGGGGGGGGGTAGATATGGCGATAAGTTTGTTTTGCCCTGAATGTAGGGAAGAGTTCATGAGAAGACAGGATCTTGATCCAATGTTCAAACAAAAGCTGCGAGGCTTAACTTTCAGGCTGGTGATGCTGAGCCTGGATGCCCCGGGGAACCAGGATCGCCAGTTGGCGATGAATCTACAGGGTGGAAGGTTCATTAATCTTGTTTTTGATATCCAGCCGGCCCCCAGTGAACTTAGAACCATGCCCTTCGATAAAATGAGGTATGACGCGCGGGTCAGCGCTCCCCATCAGGTATTTCTTGATTTGGTGCAGGGTAAGATTGACGTAATGACGGCTTTCACTAAGGTCAAGGTTGAGGGTAACATGAGCAAGCTGATGGGGCAGATAGAGGGTTTTGTCGGATTCCTCGATTACTTGTCCACTATAGATTGGGCGCCGTAGTACTTCGTTTGAAGCTGGTCGGGGTGAGTGGATTTGAACCACCGGCCTCTTGCACCCCATGCAAGCGCGCTAAACCGAACTGCGCCACACCCCGTGTCTCCAGCCGCAACATTATAACAATATCCAACGTGTGTTTCAAGAATATGAAGCTGAGATAATCGGTTGAAATTTTAGGAGAATAATTATCCAACCCCCTTAATCCCCCATACTCGGGGGGTTTTTATTTTGGGGGACACCCCCAATGCCCCCGGTCCTTCCGCGGAAGGACACCTCTTTACTATGACCGTCTGTGTAGGGGTATAGTCGAAGTTACGGAAGTAGGCATCCTGTACCTCTTTTCAACGGAATATTTACCTCGCTGTATTCCTATTTGTGAATGTTTCTACCTCGTTATACAGCTTTGACAAGTTGCTAAAAAAGGTTTAAACTAGCAACAGTTTAAATCCGTTGAGGTGTCGTAAGGTTTGGAAAACACTTATCTAGACGCGCTTGTGATGGCTGTGTTTGCCAATATAGCCCTGCTGGTTGTGGCAGGGATTTTTATGTTATCTTCAAATCTCATGCACAGTGGTACATTGTTCACAGAAAAGCACGGCAGGTTTAAATTTCGCCGCGGCGCCAAGCGCGTGAAAAAAGATGATAAGAGAAATGTGGTAATAGCTGCTGCCGTAGCCGGCTATTTACAGGCCGAGCAAGAGAGGAAAATATGAAGCGCAAGTTCAAGATAACTGTTGAGGGAGCTGATTATGAGGTGGAAGTGGAAGAGATTCACCAGGGTGCTATACCGCACACACCTCCCCCGATAGTGTCTTCTCCGGCAAAACCCCCCGTTGCCAGAGTGGAAGCACCAACTCAGGCCGCTCCGGCGGCAAGGCCTCAGGCACCGAGGGTCGCAGGTAAGGGTGTCATGGCCGCTCCCATGCAGGGTATGGTGTTCTCCATCAAGGTCAAGGTCGGCGACACAGTAAAGGTGGGTGATGTTCTGCTGGTCCTTGAAGCGATGAAGATGGAGAGCGATATACCTTCCC
>CAZWOG010000035.1:4708-7157 GCA_964635685.1 uncultured Dehalococcoidales bacterium
GGTGATGTTCTGCTGGTCCTTGAAGCGATGAAGATGGAGAGCGATATACCTTCCCCTCAGGATGGCATCATCAAGGAAATATTTGTTTCTACGGGACAGCATGTGAGGCGGGGAGATCCTTTACTGGCGATCGAGGGATAAATAGTGCTAGATCGACTTAGTGATTTTGCAAATAGCACAGGATTTGCAGCTTTTGACTGGCGCAACGCGGTAATGCTTGTGGTCGCCGTAGTCATTATGTATCTGGCGATCAGAAAAAAATTCGAGCCGCTTCTGCTCCTCGGCATAGGGTTCGGTATATTATTGGCCAATCTGCCTCTTACGGGTTTGTTGAGCGGGCCTTCTGATGCGAATGGTAATGTTGGCGGTGTCATTTATTACCTGAGTCAAGGGGTGCGTCTGGTGATATACCCGCCGCTCATATTCCTCGGCATCGGGGCGCTCACGGACTTCAGCCCGCTTATCGCTAATCCCAAGTTGTTCCTCATGGGCGCCGGCGCGCAGTTAGGCATTTTCGTGGCTATATTTCTAGCGCTGGCCTTTGGCTTTGATATACAGCACGCCGGCAGCATAGGTATCATCGGCGGCGCCGACGGCCCCACGGCGATCTACACTACCGTCATGCTGTGCCCTGACGATCCGGGCATACTGGGCATAGTCGCCATCTGTGCTTATTCATACATGGCCCTTGTGCCTCTCATCCAGCCACCTATAATGCGGCTGCTTACCACCAAGAAGGAACGATTAATAGTCATGGAGCAGGCGCGCCCGGTCTCACGCACCGAGCTGCTGATGTTCCCCATCCTCATGACCGTGGTGGTAAGCCTGCTGCTGCCGCCTGCGGCTCCACTCGTCGGCATGCTCATGCTGGGTAATCTGCTACGTGAGAGCGGCGTCACCGACAGGCTGGCGAAGACGGCCGGCAATGAGCTGTTGAACATTGTGACGATATTCCTCACCGTCTGCGTGGGGGCCAAGATGGAGGCTCATGCTTTCCTTGATTTGCAGACCCTCGAGGTGCTGTTCCTAGGTCTGATAGCTTTCTCCTTCGGGACCGCCGGCGGCGTTCTGGTCGGCAAGTTGATGAACGTGTTCATTAAGGGCCCAGGCAAGATCAACCCGCTCATCGGCTCTGCCGGAGTTTCCGCGGTGCCTATGGCCGCGCGTGTGTCACACAAAGAAGGCCTGCGCTATAACCCAGGCAACTTCCTGCTGCCGCACGCCATGGGACCGAACGTGGCCGGCGTTGTCGGCTCAGCTGTTGTGGCTGGTATGTTGCTGGCCTTCTACAGGGTGTAGCCGCTGTTCTAAGACTCCCTGATGACGAGCAGCTTCGGCTCCGTCATTTCCTCGACGGCGTACCTGAGGCCTTCGCGTCCCAGCCCTGAATCCTTTGTCCCCTCCTTTGAGTAGAGAGTCTAGACGAGAATGAAGCACCTCTATTTACTTGCGTCGATGTTTTGAATCAAACCCCATGCGGCTTCGGCCGTTTCCCTCTCTTTTATAAAGAGGGGGTTAGGGGAAGCTCCCGTCATTGCCCCACTTGATCGGGCAATCCAGGAGTCACGACCCGTCATGCTGAACAAAGCGAAACATCTGAGATGAGATTCTTCGGTCGGCTGGCTCCCTCAGAATGACTAGCTGATAGATAGTCAACCCCCTGTACCCCCCAATCACGGTCCTTCCATATGAGAAATTTTATGGAAGGATTCCGCGGAAGGACACCTCTTTGCGAGACAATCGTCACTTACACGTTAAAGCAGAAGTTGATGATCTCCCCGTCCTTGACGATATGGGCTTTGCCCTCGGAGCGGAGCAATCCTTGCTTCTTGCCTTCAACCATATTGCCGCATTTAATAAGGTCATCATAATTAATAATCTCTGCTCTGATGAAGCCGCGCTCCATATCGGAGTGAACCTTGCCCGCCGCCTGCACCGCGGGCGTGTTGTTGCGAATCGTCCAGGCCTTCACCTCGTCGGGGCCGACCGTAAAGAAAGAGATCATGCCGAGCAGATGATATGAAAGCTTGATGACGCGGTTGAGCGCTGCTTCGGTGATGCCCATGTCGGTGCGGAATACCGCCGCCTCCTCGTCGCTGAGCTGCACCAGCTCCATCTCGATCTCGCCGCAGATGGCGGCCACGTCCACAAAGGGGCGCTTGTACTGCGTGCGCCATTCCTGCTCCAGCGCTTCAGCCTGTGGCAGCATGTCCTCGCCTATGTTGAATACGATGAGCATGGGCTTGGCGCTGAGGAATCTATAGCTGGATATGTCCTTGAGCTCGGCCTCGGTCAGCGCCATTTCCCTGATGGGGGTCTCGTTCTCCAGCTCAGTTTTGATTCTTCCCAGCAGCGCCTGCTCCCGTACAAAACCCTCGCGCTCCTGTTGTTTGGCCGATTTGAACGTGTCCGCAATTTTCTTGAGCCTCTTCTCGATAATGGAAAGGTC
>CAZWOG010000036.1:0-7062 GCA_964635685.1 uncultured Dehalococcoidales bacterium
TATGAAATGTGACATCATTTAGCACATTCATCTTATAGGATATAACATCTGATGTGGACTACAGTTGGGCATGAAGCAGTCGTTGAGCTATTGGATAATAGTCTGAAAAACGACAGGCTTTCCCATGCATATCTTTTTGTCGGCCCGGCCCAGGTTGGCAAGATGACGCTGGCTATTAATCTGGCACAGGCTTTGAACTGTGAAAACGGCGAAAAACCCTGCGGCCTCTGCACGTCCTGCAAACGCATACTGGATTTAAAACATGCCGATGTCCAGGTAATCGATCTAGGTGAAAAAACCGAAATCTCCATAGATCAAATAAGGGATTTGGAGCGCTATGCCTCGCTAAAACCTTTCGAGGGTAAAAGCCGAGTATTTATCATCGATAATGCAGACTTCATGTCTTCGGAAGCGGCAAATTGTTTACTGAAAACCCTTGAGGAACCACCCCCCTTCGTATACATGATTTTGCTCTCAACCAGCGAGAAAGCTATATTATCTACAATACTTTCGCGATGTCAGAAACTGGAGCTCAGGCCGATAGCCATATCCGCAATTGAACGTGCTCTTATAGAACGCCACGGAATAAAGCCAGAAGACGCCCACGTTTTAGCAAGGTTATCATCAGGCTGTATGGGATGGGCTGTCCAAACATCAGTTAATACAGATACCATTTTGCACAGGAAAGAACTGATAGAAACGCTCGTAAATATCGCAAAAGCGGATCGCTTAGAAAAATTTTCATACTCAGCCAGTATGGCAAATCAATTCAGTAAAAATCGGACAGAGGTACAAAAGTCACTTTTAATATGGATCAGCTGGTGGCGCGACCTGCTTCTAATAAAGGGTGGGTGCCACGAAAGCATCACAAACATAGATCAAAAGGAAATACTCTTTCGCGAAGAAGTTTATTATGACATAATAGATATAAGGAACTTCATTATAAGTCTGATTCAAGCAGGGACATTGCTTAAGAACAATGCCAACCCTCGTTTAGTATTAGATGTATTAATACTAGGTATGCCAAAAAGGAAAGGATGTTAATTCTTCGATAATATGAGTGAAGTAATAGGTATAAGATTCAAGCGTGCCGGGAAAATATATTACTTTGATCCATCAGGGGTAAATGCAAATGCCAATGATTGGGTAATCGTCGAAACTGGCCGCGGACCAGAACTTGGTAAAGTGGTTATTGCTCCCAAACAAGTCCTGGAAAGTGAGCTGACCGAACCCCTCAAGCCTGTTCTACGTAAAGCTGTAGAGGACGACTTTAAGAAAAGGAATGATTTTATCGTTAAAGAGCACGAAATTCTAGAAAACTGTATCCGTATAAGTAATAAACTCAACTTGCCTATGAAGTTTATTACTGCAGAATGCAATCTTGACGGCACACGCATTACAGTCTTTTTTAGCGCTGAAGGTCGTGTTGACTTCCGGGACCTTTTAAAAGAGCTTACATCTACCTGTAAAATCCGTATCGAGCTACGTCAAGTAGGTCCGCGAGACGAGGCGAAACTTCTCGGTGGACATGGTAAGTGCGGCTTGCCGCTTTGCTGTGCATCATTCCTTTCCGAATTCAGCCCAGTCTCTATTAGAATGGCTAAAGAACAGGACCTGCCGTTAAATCCTACAAAGATATCAGGTACCTGTGGAAGACTCCTATGTTGCTTAAGTTATGAAAGTAGCCAATATCGTGCTTTAAAAGAAAAACTTCCGCCTGTCGGCCAGCAAGTAAATACACAGATGGGGACTGCAATAGTAGTGGGCGGGAACCCGTTAAAAGAGACAGTATCAGTCAAGCTTGAGACCGAGGCAGTAATCGAAATACCGCTTGAAGAACTAAATAGTGATCGAGAGAAACAACCAAAGCAATCTAAAAATGCTAAAAAGAAGAGGGGTTAAACTTCGTCCGCCACTCGCTGCAGCGGTAAAAACTTCTTCCACCCATCGTGCCGCTGCATATACTCTATAGAGACATAATATCCACTGGCATAAGGCGCACATGGTTTCTTGATCAGTCTCATACCAGCCTCTTGCGGTGTGCGCCCGGCCTTCCGATTATTACACAGGAAACAGGCGCTTGCTACATTCTCCCAAGCATGCTTGCCGCCGCGATGACGAGGAATAACATGATCCAGAGTAAGGTTCTTTGTCTCCTTGCCGCAATATTGGCAGGTTTGCTGATCCCTTCGGAATACCTCCCGCCTGGTCAACCGCTTCTCCTGGCGGGGTCGTTTTACTAAATACAACAATCGTATCACGGATGGCACATGCAAAGTCTCATTGGAAGTGTGTATAATACCTGAACCGCTCTCCAGCGTTTCCGCTTTCCCTATCATCACGAGTACTAAAGCTCTCCGCACGCGTGCAATATTAAGAGGCTCATAGTTCTGATTTAATACGAGTACTGGCGCATTAATCATACTTTAACGCGTCCTCCTCGTACGATGGCCCTTTTGCTTTCCCACTTCCGATGGCGATAAATCCGAGCGGTAATCAGGGACATTTATGTTAAAAGATGTGCTCAGCCTTATATCAGCCAACCGTGAGCTTATCCGCATCTCAATATCTTCCAGCGAAAAGCAAGAGGTAATAACAGTAGGCAATTGCGCATTGTAACGATAATTTATTACCTGATACAACTTCTCCTGCGCCCACGGGGTACTAGCCTGCTCCCCAAAGTCATCGAGTATCAACAGAGGCGCATTTTTCACTCTCTCAAATATCTCATCATACGTCGATTTACTATCCGGCCCGAACGCAGAGCGCAAGTGGTCGAGCAAATCGGGTACTACCTTGAAATAGACTGGATTCCCCTTTTGCAGCTGATTATTGCCGATAGAAGCAGCAAGATGGGTTTTGCCGCAGCCGTTGGAGCCAAGAAACACCAGCCATCCATCTAAATTTTTGGCGTACTCACGCGCCGTTTGATATGCCTTGCTTAAATTCTCCTGTTGCTCTTTAGGAAGATTCACCCGCTTCGGATCGAACGTCTCGAAGGTCATGCTCCTCAGGAGTTTGAGCGCCAGGTCTCCGCTCTCACGACGCAGGCGTTCCACCCTCTCACCATCCATCTCATCCTTGCCACACTTGCACGCGACAACCTTCGAGTAATCAGGACGCCCGGAATCAAGCATCGGATATACAAAACCGGCGCCCTTGCACAGCGGGCACTCTGCCCCCGCGTCACGAGCTTCAGCGCTTGACGACGTGTCCGTACTTGCCTTTGACGTATTTGTCTGGGTCTTGCTTAGTATATCTCCCAGTCTCTCCATGGCCCTTACCTTCGCTAGACCAACGCTTTAAGATCGCTTCTATATATTTCCAGCTGCGTTTGTTCTGGCTTACCGCCTCTTTAAATGCTTCTTCAATCCATGATAAAGGGTATATGCTCTCAGCATCCTTTAACTCCTCGCCAATCATTGGAGTAAGCATGCCGATATTCCGCTCATATAGCTCAAAAATATTAGGCGCCTCTACTTTTCTCTCATAAGTCTCTTTGTATGGTAAAGCACCTAAATCCAGCTCCCCACTCTCAATGCGAGAACAAGCCTCACGATCCTCCTCCGTATTCAATAAAAATAATGTGAATTCCTTACCCTCGCTATTAACACTTGTACTAATTAAAATGCCTCGCTCAACCGCCTGTTCGCAAGCACGCCTAACCTCTTCAATGTTACCTAAGCTTTGTATAAGTACCTTGTCACTTAAAAGCTCAGAATCTGTGATATATTTCGGATAGCCTTGCTTCTGATAAAGCTTCCAAAAAATATAAAGTACTGCCTTCAGTTCAGCTATACTATCGATAGAAGGCATTATTTGAGTAAAGAACACATTAGGAATCGGAGTAAACCGCATATTCTTCTGGAAGCCGTCGAAGGGCTTCATGCAGCCCTCTCCACTTCGTAATCCGTGAACCTTACCGTATTCGATAAGAAACGCAGCTTCTCTTCACCTACCGGGCCATTGCGATGCTTGGCGATGATGATATCGGCCACACCCTTGGGATATTTATCGCCCGGATGATGCTTCTCCCATTCATCTTCTTTCGTATATATATCCTCGCGATAGATGAACACCACAACATCGGCATCCTGCTCAATGGAACCGCTCTCTCTTAAATCGGAAAGCTGCGGCCTGTGAGACAAGCGCTGCTCGGCGGCACGCGACAGCTGCGAGACAGCGATGACCGGCACATTCAATTCACGCGCCATCTCTTTAATAGAACGTGATATGTCGGTCATTTCCTGAACACGGTTATCCCTGCCATAGCCATGCATCAATTGTATGTAATCGATAATTACAAGGTCGACACCTTTTTCGAAGTGGAGCTGCCGCGCCTTCGACTTCATCTCCATAATGCTGAGCACGGGCGAATCGTCAATATATATCTGCGCCTCCGATAAAATTCCTGTTGCCTCCATCATCCTCTTCTCCTCCGCCTCCGTCTGTTCGCCGAGCCGCAACCTGTGCGAATCCACACCCGCCTCGCTGGCGAGAAAACGCTGCACGATCTGCTCATGCGACATTTCTATGCCAAATATCGCCACCCGCGCCTTCTGATTAACCGCAGCGTTCCTGGCGATACCCAGGGCCAGGCTGGTCTTACCGAGGCTCGGCCGAGCCGCCAGCACGATCATATCGGAGCGCCGCAGCCCGCCGAGGCGATTATCGAGCGCCTTGTACCCGGTGAACAGTACATCGCCCTCAAAGGATTTGATCTCGGTTTCTTCAAAATATCTGTTAAGCAGATCCTTTATCAGGACGAATTCTCTCGGACGCTCGCCATGGCGCAGACGTACCAGCACATCCTCTGCTTTCGAAATAGCCTCATCGACATCCGGCCCTGCACCATAACCGATGGACTCGATCTGTGAAGCCGCACTGATCAACCGTCGCATCACCGACAATCGGTGCACGATCTGGGCGTAATGCTCAACATGTACAGAGGTCGCTACGTTGGAAACCAAGTGGCTTAAATACGCCGCCCCGCCTGCCGCATCCAGCCTCCCCACACGGCTCAACTCATGAGCCACAGTGACCTGGTCTATAGCCTCATTTCTCTCATATAAGTCGAAACATGCCTGATAAACCCACAGATTCTTCTCGCGGTAGAAGTCACCAGGTGTGATTATCGTGGTTATTTTATAAATCGCCCCACTGTCTACCAGAAGAGAGCCGAGTACGGCCTCCTCAGCTTCGATATCATGCGGAGGCAATTTATCAGTGGTCATACCATATCCCTAATTTGCAGCCGTTTCCTCTGGCTTTATCTCAGTCTTTTCTTTATACCCGCCCTTATCCTCAGCCTTTGCCTCAGGCCTCTCATCTACCACTATGACCTTCAGCTTAGGCGAAAGGTCCCTTGATAGCTTTACAGATACTCCGTACTCGCCAACTTTATGGATAGCCTCAGATAACACTACCTTTCTCTTATCTATTTCCTGCCCGGTCAGCTGTTGAATATAATCAGCAATATCTGCCCCAGTTACTGAGCCATAAAGCCTTTCCTGTCCCCCCACCTTAGCTTTAATGACTACTTCAAGACCATCCAATTTTTTAGCAAAATCCGCCATTTCCATATTCAGAGACTGCTGGTGTTTTTCCTCTACGGCTCGCAAATTATCTACCTTCTTCAATACATTAGGAGTAGCGAACTGGGCATAACCCCTAGGGATAAGATAATTTCGACCATACCCGCCAGATACTTCTTTGACATCCCCTACCTTTCCTAAACCTGGTACTTCTTGAATCAACACTACTTTCATATTTACACTCCTATTGCCGTTATTATAATCCACGCTAAAAAAAACATCAAAGCTTCTGATTGTTCTACATAATCATCAGTGATAGTCTAAAATATACCTTAAATAAAAAGGCCGCACCATCAAATTGATGCGGACTTATTACCTATTTTAATAAAAATTACAAAGCGGCAAGCAGATCATCCACAATTGATCCCACCTCACGCCCATCCGCCTTGCCCTTAACCTGTGGCATAAGCTTGGACATTACCTTGCCTTTATCACTGGGACCGCGTGCCCCGACCTCATTTAATATACGCTTGGCTGCCTCAATTATATCTTCACGGCTCATCTGCTTGGGCAAATAATCAAGCAGCATCGCCAGTTCCGTTTTTTCCTTTTCCACTAAGTCACTTCGATTGCCTTTGGTAAACCCTTCAATACTCTCACGACGTTGTTTTACTTCCTTATTGATAACATCTATCACACCAGCGTCATCCAAAGGAGCACCTTTAGCAATTTCAGCATATTGAATCCCGGACTTAATAAGACGAAGCGCAGACATGCGAGCTTTATCGCCCTTCTTCTGCGCTTGTTGTAAATCGGATGTAATTCGTTCCTGAAGCGACATTTTTATTCACTCACAACCGAGTTCGCTTCGCTATTACCCTTTAAAGCTGCTGGAACTCCTGCCGGACTTCCTTCTCTTCGCAGCTGCTTTCTTTTTTCGAGCAATGCTCGGCTTCTCAAAGTGTTCTCTCCGACGATACTCAGAGAGAATTCCCGCCTGCTGTACTTTTCGGCTGAACCTTCTGAGCAGCTCTTCAAAGCTCTCATGGTCTCCGAGTCTCACCTCCGCCACATTATCGCCTCCCTTCGGGCCTGTATAGGTATGGCACAACCAGTTTATTCTAGCTAGCAGATAAACCAGTGTCAAGCAACTAAAAAGGCTCCCCGGCAGTGGCATATTTTCCGCAGCCTCGCGTGAGACCAGTATCGTCTGCGCTGAGGAGTTTCACTTCCGTGTTCGGGATGGGAACGGGTGGGGCCACCTCGCTCAAACCACCGGAAAGCCAAGGGGCATTATAACAGAACTATTTTTTGGTGTAAAGCACCCTGAACACCAAAAACGCAAACTCCCTTGATACAACTTAACAGCGATACAATGTAATGTTATAATCGGCAGGTAGTTTGCAAAGTTTGCGATAGGAAATCCATCTGAACGCAGAACTATCTATAGCACAAATAATCAATACAATCATCCCGCACCCCGCAGGGCGCAGCGACCCTATTCCTGTTCTGCAAAAAACACAGGCGA
>CAZWOG010000037.1:0-6986 GCA_964635685.1 uncultured Dehalococcoidales bacterium
TTTTGTGATCTTTATCAGGCGATAGGCAAGGTCAAAATACATTTTCCCGTTTTTTACTGCTATAAAACGGTAATATGTAATGAAAAAGTAAGTATAAGTAAACATCAACAGTTGAGATTAAAATGAAATCCATCTTTGAATATCGGGGACTTATCTGGAATTTTATCAAGCGGGATATCTCCTCAAAATATGTGGGATCACTTCTGGGATTATACTGGTCGGTGCTCAATCCCATAATTACCATCGTCGTCTACATTATGGTCTTTGGTGTTTTTCTGAAGGTTCGCCTTCCAGGGACCACCAGTATCTGGGACTTTGCATTGTATTTTGCTGCGGGATTTGTTCCATGGCTGACATTCCAAGAATCTATAATGAGGGCGTCCCACTCGATAATCGATAACAAAAATTACATTAAAAAGGTCCCGTTTCCCAGCGAGATTTTTCCAATCTATACCACATTATCAGAATTTGTAAACCTTTATATCGGACTTGGAATTTACTTAATTCTGTTTTTAATCCTGAAAGGCATGCCCACGATCTTTATTCTCATCCTCCCCGTTGCTATCATTCTTCAGCTGGTGTTTACCTTATCGCTGGGTTTTTTTCTCTCAAGTGGTGCCGTCTATTTTCGAGATATTCCCACAATGCTGGGTACTTTGTTCATGATATGGTTCTGGGCGACCCCCATTGCATATACAGTGAATCTGATCCCCGCGGATTTCCAATGGATAGTCCAATTAAATCCGGCCTATTATATGCTAGAAATATATCGTGATGCGTTGTTCTACGGTAAGCTTCCGGAACTCAATATTCTCGTGCCTTTCCTAATGTTTTCTGTCGTATTGTTTGCGATTAGTATCTGGTTCTTCAGGAAAACAAAAACCGGATTTGGTGAACTCCTGTGATTGCTATCGCGATACATAATCTCGGAAAAAAATTCAAATTGTTTACTTCACCAGGAGAACGGTTTCTTGAATATATAAGTATGGGTAAGGCAAAGCGACACACAGATTTCTGGGCACTTAAGGATATTTCATTTGATATTCCGAACGGTACTACCCTGGGAATTCTCGGACAGAATGGTTCTGGAAAAAGCACACTTTTGAGCATCTTAGCCGGGGTGCTGTATCCAAGTGAGGGATCTTTTAAAATAAACGGGAAGATATCGGCAATTCTTGAATTAGGGTCCGGTTTCCATATGGAATTTTCCGGAAGAGATAATGTCTACATGTACGGGTCTATCATGGGGTTGTCGAAACAGGAGATCGATACCCGGTTCGATGAGATTGTGCGGTTCTCCGAGTTGGGGGATTTTATCGATCAGCCCCTCCGTACCTACTCTACTGGGATGATTGTCCGGCTTGCCTTCTCTGTCGCGGTGAATGTGGATGCCGACATTCTCATTATCGATGAAGCGCTTGCAGTCGGGGATGCCATTTTCCAGCACCGGTGCTTCCGTAAAATCCGGGAGATGCAGGTTGAGGGTAAGACGATTTTATATGTGGGGCACGATACTGAAGCGGTAAGGAATCTCTGCACATCTGCGCTACTACTTGATGGGGGGCGGGTCATCGAACGAGGTGATCCGAATTATGTGGTTAATAAGTATTTTGCCTTGATTGCTGAACGCGAACGAGCATATGCAGAAGGGAACTTGATCGAACATGGGGAAATGCCGGGCGAGGGGTACGAAACGGTGTATAACCTTGTCCAAAACTTGAACGTGGCAAAGGTTGTCAGCGCGGAGGTTGCACCAGTCCAGGTCCAAACAGTTGAGATCCAGTCGACACCCCGAAAAGTGATCTTTGCCCACCCGCCATCACAGATCAATTTCTCTGTCACGATTGATCCCGGGTCATCACTAGCATTTGCTATCGGGATTATGCCGCATGTATGGGATAAGATCCCGCAAGGTGTAAAATTTGATATCGATGTTTTCTCTGATGGAAAAACGTATAATATCTTTTCACGAGTACTTCAGCCAAAGCGTAATATAGGAGATCGGGGCTGGCATAATTTTTTGGTTCCTCTGGAACAGTTTTCAGGAAAGAACGTTTCTATTATTTTTTGTACTTCCGGGTCTGGGGATGATCTAAGTTATGGGTGGAGTGCTTGGGGGTGGGGGAAGATCGTTATTAAACCTAACCAAGAAGTAAGACCCGATGACTTTATTACGTCTATTCATCATCCGGAGTTGAGATATGGTTCTAATAAAGTTAAAATTCAAAAAGTCGAAATTTTCGATAAGGATTATCAAGAAATAAAAAATTTTAACTCTGGAGATTTTTCAATAATTCGAATCCGGATTAAAATATTAAATGATAATTTAAATGGCGCTTTGTCTGTAGGTTATTATCTTAATAATAAATATGTAACACTTTATGCGATGGATACCTGGAGGAAAAAAATTTTGAATTTAAATAGCGGTGTAAATAACTCCATTGTTGTCGATTTTAAACAGAAATTAATCCTTGGATCCGGGATTTATTCTATTACTGCAAGTGTTTCAGAGGTTAATTCACGTAACGAGTTTCAAATACTGGATAGGATCGTGGATTGTTTATTCTTTAAAGTACAATCAGAAGAAGATTTTCAAGGAATTATTAATTTAAATTCTGAAATTGAAATGCAATGACCTGGGGGAAATATGAATCACGATGAGGAATCAATAGATTATTATAAAGATATGAATATTCACCCTGGAGGAATGCCAAAACTGGACATTCCAAAATCAGCACAACTTAATATGACCGATGCTGAGCTGGTGGCATTTTATTCTGAAAGATATGTTAATGTTGAAGTTTCAGAATTTTTAAAAAATGAACGTAACGAGCGACTTTTTGGTTTATGCAATATGGTTCAAAAGGGTGAATTTTTTTTTGATGTGGGATGCGCTGATGGTGCCCATATGGAGGTCTTGTACCAGAGGGGGATCTATGGAATTGGCTTAGATCTTGCAATGCCAAATATATTACGCGGGAGAAAAAAATATCCCCATTTGAAATTTATTCATGGTTTCGCAGAAGAAATTCCTTTTATCGATAAATATTTTGATGTTATTCTTCTTGGGGATATCATTGAGCATTTTAGAAATCCCACAGTTGGATTAAATGAATGTCTAAGGGTTGTAAAGAAAGGATTGATTATTTGCGTACCAATCAAAGAAGAAGTGTCAGAAGAACATATTAATCCATTTAACGTTGAAAAAATTTTATCCTTATTAGATCAATTTGCCCTCAAGATTACATTTTTCAATATTTATGGTGTTTCCATATCGAAAGATGAGGCAATTTCCAAATTAAAGACATTCCCCTGGTTATTAATCCGAGCGGAAAAAAGCGAGAAAACCGATGAAATCTTGAAATGGTATGTATCCTTTTTTTTATCAAATTTTGAAAAAAAAATACAAGAAGAATTGTTAAGTAAAGATCAATGGGAAAAGGGAAATTTTCATAATCGTGATCACACTGAAATTTCCCGATTTGATTTGGTTACTCATTTAATAGAAGGCAATGAAGTATTAGAAATCGGGTCCGGAAATGGTGATAGTACTATAGTATTATCAAAAACAAAATGCCATGTGATTGGAATTGATATTAGTAAAACCGGAATTATTGAAGCTCAAACATTCGCGAAACAGAATAATCTGGACAACAATCCAACTTTTGCGTTTATGAGTGGCAGTTCCCTCGCATTTAAAGATAATTCATTTGATACGGTAATCTTACCTGAAATTATTGAACACCTGAAAAGTCCACGCAGAATTATTCAAGAAGCGATTCGTGTCGTTCGAAATGGTGGAAGAATTATTATTTCTGTACCAGATGGGCTCATGGTACCATGGGAGGGTCATCTTAGAATTTTCTTCAAAGACACATTAACGACGGAACTGGATCAATATACAAAAGAAATAACCTGGCATGAGTTACCCTTTAAAAAGTGGATGATTTGTAGTTTTTTTGTCAGGAAAAGTGAGTTTCAAATTGCGTCAGGTCCTCAAATTGATATATTAATGCCAACATACAATGGGAAAAAAACTATTGAGCGAGCGATTAAGAGTATCATAAACCAAACCTATGAAAATTGGAACTTAATAGTTGTTAATGACGGGGGGGAGGATCTTCAAGAGGTTATTGAAAATTTGAATGATCCCCGGATAAAATATATTGTTACAGATCATTACGGAAAATCTCATGCATTGAATGTTGGTATTAAAAATTCTCATGGAAAATATATTTCTTATCTTGATGATGATGATCTTCTCTATCCAATACATCTTGAAGAATTAATAAAATCTGCTGAAAACGAAAGGAAAGAATTTGTATATGTCGATTGGTACGAGGTATCTTTTAATGAACAGGGGAAAGAATTTCAGCGAATAGTTGAATTCAGAGAAGATGTTACCCCGGAAATGCTTATCACTCAAAATTATATAAATCATAAATGTATATTACATTCACGAGAACTATTGAGTAAAACCGGCTTGTATGATGAATCACTTGATTTTCTAATTGATTGGGATATTATCCGAAGATTGGCTTTCCAGGTAAAACCATTTCATATCTGGTCTTTCACCAGTGAACGAATTTGTTATTATGAAAAAAATATCTTGCAGAATCGAATTTCTGGATTAGGGAAAACTGATAAAGAAAAAGTTTGTGGGTCAATAAAAAAAATTATTCATAAAACCAAAGAATTACATGCATCAACCGATGAATTACATGCAGCTTTAGAGAATTCAATGATAAATTTTTCTTATTTTCATAATATATTTGTAAGTGAATTAAATTGCAATTTACAGACAAAAAATAATCAAATTCTGGAAATTACGAATCAGGTTACTAACCTTAACCTACTCATTGCTGAAAAAGATCTGCACATCACTAAGTTATTTGAACAAATCTCCATTTTGATTGATATAAATACCATTTTGAAGGATGAGAATTCTTCATTTAAAGGTAGTATATCCAATCAGTTATTAACAAAATTTCATAAAAATATTATCGAACGAGCTCTTCCCCAAACCACGCGAAGAAGAAAAATATATGATCTGGCATTAAAACGGGCAAGAATTCTTTTTAATGAGGAATAAATTCGGTTCAGGAAGTAGTTTAATGGAAAAAAGTTACATAAACGTATAGTATCGATAAAAAATTGGGCCGTTTCTTATGAGGTGTTCGAAAAAAGATTTCCTTAAAAAGAGGTAATTTTTGTATCTGAACCGAGTCCCTCTGCAAAATTTGGTCCTTTTTTCCATGGTAAATATTGAAATTCAGATGGATTTCGAGGTTATTGTTCGGAATAGAAAAATACTATTAATTGAAATATATGAACATGAAATTCTTCGAACGTTTTTTTCATAAGGATAATAATTCTTTACCAGATGAAAAATTGCAGATATCCGTAGGAGGTGGGTTTGATTCTGCCGGAAAAGAATTTTTGAACCATTTTATTTCAATTGGGGAGTTGAAACCCTATGAAACAGTCCTTGATGTTGGTTGTGGCTGTGGAAGAATGAGTCTTCCTCTTACCACATATCTTAATAACAATGGTCGGTATTATGGGTTCGATATTGTCAAGGAAAGTGTAGCATGGTGTCAACAAAACATCTCCAAAAAATATCCCAATTTTAATTTTAAGCATGCAGACATATATAATAAAGAATATAATAAAAATGGTGAAATAACATCCAGAGATTTTATTTTTCCTTACGATGACGATACATTTGATTTCATTTTTTTAACTTCTGTTTTTACGCATATGCTTCCTGAGGATATGGAACACTATTTTTCGGAAATATCGAGGACGTTAAAAAAAAGGGGTAGATGCCTCATATCATTTTTCCTCTTAAATGAAGAATCAAGATTGTTGATGAAAGAAAAACCCCAGCAACTAAAATTTGAATTTGGTCAGGGAATATTTCGGACAATCGATGCGGATGTACCTGAAAAAGCAATCAGTTATGATGAAAAATATATCAAACACGTGTATTCGATGAATAACATTCATATTAAATACCCGATTTATTATGGTTTTTGGTGCTCCAGATCAACCCATTTAAGTTACCAGGATATAATTATTGGAGTTAAGGACAATTCAACATCATAATCCAGATGCGAGAAATCCTTTTCTTTTTATTTAATTTCATGTTTTAAAACCGGTCCGAATTAAAGATGATTTTTAGTTAATATCAATTGCTACAAAATTGACTAAGAGGATGCATATTAGTCGTTTCAAAGAGAACCAATTAAAACCGATAGTAGAGTATCATGGGGATTTAATTTCTTCCTGCTTTTCTCGGTTTTTGCAAGATATTAAGACATTTTTCCTTGCCTGTTACGCTGGTAGTGTACACGAAGTGCTGTAAAATGTAAAGATACCCTGTATCCAACTGTGAATTGCAAACAAAGGAGAATACAGGGCAATGAATCTAAGAGACATCGTACTAAATTATCTTACCGATAACGAGAAGGGAATGCAACAACTCATCACATGGTTCCTGAACGATGTGATGAATGAGGAAGTGGCTCAGCAGGCAGGAGTACCAAGACACGCGAGATCGAGTTCAAGGAGGGCACACCGGAACGGATACCGGTCCAGGTCACTCAAGACACGATTCGGAGAACTCAGTCTACAGAAACCACAATTACGAGAGATCCCGTTTGAAACAAAAGTCTTCGAACGATATTCCCGGGTCGAGAAAGCACTCGTCAATGCGATCATCGAATCGTACCTGCAGGGCGTATCGACCCGAAATGTTGAGAATGTAATCTCTCACTTGGGCGTCAACCAGATATCAGCGTCATACGTCTCGAAAGTGGCACGGGAACTCGATGTGAAGGTAACGGAGTTTATGGAAAGAACCATCGATTCCCACATTCCGTATCTCTACGTTGATGCATCGTACTTCAAAGTGAGAGACGGAGTCAAGTACGTCAACAAAGCTCTTCTCGTAGTTGTGGGTGTAAGAACCGATGGATATCGTG
>CAZWOG010000038.1:0-531 GCA_964635685.1 uncultured Dehalococcoidales bacterium
CTCATGAAGGCTGAAAACTATGCTGACGCAGAAGCAGCCCTCAAAAAAGTCATCGAGCTAAAGCCTGATTACAGTGACGTCTATTATCACTTAGGTAAAATTTACAGTGAACAGAATAGATTTAAAACTGCGATTCCGGTCTTACAGCAGGCAACGGCACTTAAAAGTAAGTTCGCCAAAGCCATACATCTTTTAGAAAAATGTCAGGAGAGAAACCGGCAATGGAAGGAGAGATGTAAGGAACTTAGAGAAAAATTTTCAAAAGACCCATCTCAAAAAAGAAACGAGAAAGATGTAATCTTGGAGTCAGGGAACTTTTACTTTCGGGTTAAAGAATATAAAAGGGCAGAGAAAGAATACTTGAAGGTCATTGACCAACATCCTATGCTTCCTGAAGCATACTACCATTTGGGACATACCTACTTTGCCCTAAAGGATTTTGAGAAAGGGGTAGAGGCCTTGAGTAAGGCTCTGGAGTTTGCGCCTGATAATCCATCAATTTACCGCGATCTGGGACTAGTGTCAATCGAT
>CAZWOG010000038.1:541-6983 GCA_964635685.1 uncultured Dehalococcoidales bacterium
GACCTTTCCGACCTCTTCTACGTTTGGCTGCGTCGGTCGTTGAAGACTATTCTTCCGGAATTAATGACTACGGTGCTCGTCCCGAAAGCCGACGAATTGGTCGCCGACCCTGCGCGACACGGTGGCAGAGAAGCTGCTGAGAGATTCTTCCTCAAGGCAACAGAGTTAAAACCTGATGATATCGAATTAAAGGAGATGCTGGGAAATATCTACCTTAATAATAGCCTGTTTGAAAAAGCGATAAAAATCTATGAGGATATTGTAGCAATCAAACCTGATCACAAAGAGGTAGCAAAAACGTTAAGTATTGCCTATCAAAAACTAATAAGTGAAAACCTCCGTGCAGGCGAGGTAAAAGCTTAGGCAGCATGGCGATGAGCATATGAAAACGCTCACCCCACAAGAGGAGAAGCGCTCAATGAAAACAAAAGGAAAGGTCTTATTCATCGTTCATGATTTATATCAGGATGATAACCATTTACCACTAGGTGTAGCATATATGGGGGCTATCTTGAAAAAAAGGGGGGTAAATGTAGAAGTTTACAGCCAGGATGTGTTTCACCATAGTAATAGGGAACTGTCTACCCATCTACAGAAAAATTCTTATGACCTCATTGGCGTGGGATTCCTCGCAGCTCGATTTAATGAGACGGTGTTAGACCTCTGTACCACTATCAAACAGGGTAGGAAGAATGCCTGGCTGGTGCTGGGTGGACATGGCCCCTCCCCCATCGCCAAGTATATGTTAGAGAAGACCGGAGCCGATGTAGTGGTAATGGGAGAAGCAGAGGAAACAATAGGAGAACTTCTAGAGTGTAAAGGTAATGGCGCTGATCGTTCCCAGGTGAAAGGAATTGCATTTAAGAACGGTGAAGAAATTACCATTAACGAGAAAAGAAAACCCATTAAAAATCTAGATTCCATTCCTTTTCCAGAATGGTCTCTATTTCCCATGGAAAAGTATGCTACTTGCTTAAATTTCGGAAATGCAAAAGAAGATAGAATATTGGGAATTCTCAGCAGCAGAGGTTGTACAAATCGCTGTAACTTTTGCTATAGGATGGAAAAGGGAATACGATTTAGAAGTATTCAAAATGTAGTCGAAGAGATAAAGATCTTAAGCAAAAAATATGGGATAACGTATTTCCACACACAAGATGAACTGTTTATTGCTAGTAAAAAGAGAATTTTCGAGTTTCATGCTGCCTTAAAGAAAAATAATCTAACAATAAAATTCGAGTGTAATGCCCGAGTGGATATCTTTGACGAGGAACTCGCAACCTGCCTCAAAGAGTGTGGCTGTCAGTTTCTCAACTTTGGGATGGAATCCTCAGATCAGAAAGTTCTTAACCTTATGAATAAAAACACTACCGTAGAACAGAATATAAAAGCAGCAGAGATAACAAAAAGAGCTGGAATTAAACTTGGTTTAAATTTTATCTGGGGAAATATCGGAGACACAGAAGAATCGCTTAAAAACAATGTAAAGCTCATTAAGAAATACAATACCTATAACTATCTCAGAACTACAAGACCAGTTACACCCTATCCCGGATGTGATTTATACTATGAGGCAATACGTAGAGGCCTTTTGGATGGACCAGAAGATTTTTTCAACAGGTTTAAAAATTCTGACTTCCTGTTGGTGAATTTTACCGACATCCCGGAGAAAGAGTTTTATCGAATGCTTTTTGAAGCAAATAGAGAGCTCATCATTGACCACTACCAGCATACCACAGGGAATATGGAAAGTGCTCATGTATTGATCAATTCCTTCCACAATCTATATTTCGGAAACAACCTTAAATTCAGAGGGGCACGGCACTATGATGCTGCGTGACTTCTAAGTACCTGAACTCTATTGACTAAAAGATGAGGTAATAGTCTGGCATGATTGTAGAGTATGAAAAAGCGTTAGATGTTTTCAATCGCTTTGATAAAAATCAAATAGCCCCATCTTTTCACCCTTACTATGTGATCGCTGATGCTGCGCGAGATACTTCATTAACACCACTCTTTTTTATCTATGAAGAAGGTAAATCGCTCTTCTATCATGCGTATCATATGTGCCCCATAGGGGGAACGCCATTTTATGACATCCAATCTCCCTATGGATACGGAGGTCCTATTACAACAAATGAGGATAAAGACTTCCTATCGAAAGCATGGTCAGCCTACGCAGCCTGGTGCGCAGAAAACAATATTTTAGCTGAATTCATTCGCCTACACCCGTTACTTAAGAACTGGCGCTACTACAGTGGTGAGGTAATCGACGACCGTGAAACCGTATGGATAGATCTTCGTCCTACAGAATTACTACCAACCTATAGGGAACTCGCAAAGAGAGGAGTCAAAAAAGCAAAAAAGCATGGGTTGAAAATAGAATGGTGGAGCAGTGATCAGTTTTTAACAATATTTCCTCTCTTATATGATGAATTTATAACAGAGCTGAACGCGGATACATTTTATCACTTTACTGATGAGTATTTTAAAAAGATCCTCTCCTGGGAGAATACACACTGTGCGGTGTGCACACAGGGTACTGAAGTATTAACCGCTGCAGTATTTCTAGTAGATACGACTACTATGGAATACCACTTATCAGCTTCCCGCAGTATAGGAAAAGAGCTTGGTTCAGTATACCTTCTGATGCATGAAGCTGCCCTCCGTGGGCAACAGCTAGGCTGCCATGTGTTACACCTCGGCGGTGGTACAGATGACAGCCCAGATAATCCTTTACTATTTTTTAAATCCAGATTCTCTAATCTCCATGCTTCATTCAAGATTGGGAAACAGGTGTATAACACAGAAGTCTACCATCAAATGAAAGGCGAGTGGCAAGAAGTACACGGCAACGTTGCCAACCGTGTGCTCTTTTACAGATACTATTAGGGAGGTTTACATTGGGGTGGGATCCAGTATGGGAAGAGGTTTTTAGGAGACAAGCGTGGGGTAAATACCCTTCGATAGACATCGTGCGTTTCATAGCCCGCAATTTCTACCACTTAGAAGACCGCAAGGGCATAAAAATATTGGAAGTAGGCTGTGGGCCAGGCGCCAATCTGTGGTATATAACGCGTGAGGGTTTTACCGTTTATGGTATTGATGGTTCTGAGACAGCAATCGCCCAGGCAAAGGAACGGCTCAACCGGGAATGTCCTGGATGGGCAGGGGAGCTAAGAATTGGCGATATTGCTTCTCTGCCTTACCAAGACGCATTCTTTGACGCGGTAGTAGATTTTGAAGCGATTAGCTGTAACTCTTATAATGATTCGAAAACAATTTACACCGAGCTAGCACGCGTTACCAAGAAAGGGGGTAAACTGTTCTCTCAAACGTTTGCAACAGGATGCTGGGGTGATCGTACCGGTAAAAAGGTTGGGCATAATGCATGGATTGTATCAGAAGGACCACTACTACATAAAGGATACGCCCGTTTTACGGAATACGAGGAAATTAAAGATCTGATTGGCGGATTTACCATCAGTGAAATTGAACTACTCACCAGAACTATGAACAGCAGGCAACATGAAGTAAGAGAGTGGATTATCATCGGTGAAAAGAAATAATCTGGTACCATTTAAAAGTGACGTTAAGGTACGCCAATGCTTCTTCCCATTTAATTTTATATCTAGCAGACAAGGTTTGATTATCTGAGAAGTATCGTGCTCTCCCGTCCGGTTAAGAAGGGAGAGATTATACATCGAGAGCATTTAACCCTGATGCGCCCCGGTACCGGCATCAGCCCTAAATTCTTGCCTCAGGTACTAGGGAGAAAAATCAAGAGAGACGCACCTGTTGAGCACATCCTCTCCTGGCAGGACCTTGAGTAACACCCGCTTACCCCACATGCTCCTCGCACCACGCCTTAAGACACTGCCGATAAAGACTAGAGGACGTAAGGTTGTCCCAAAACTTAAAAATTTCTAGTTGAAAATTTAACTTCCCACTTTTATCCATAAACTTTTTGACAGAATCTAATAGTATACCACTTACTTAATTGTTGAAAGCTATTCTTTTAAAACTCTTTAGTTACTTTCCTTAAGTTATTTTCAGAACCAACCACTTTTCCGATAAGTAACCCATTGCCATCACGCCCGAACCTGTCACGGCAAGGGAACCGTCAGATTGATGAGGTTACAACTGTCATCATCCTCCGGGGGGGTACAACTGTAGGTTCCCTCCGCGGCGATGAGTACGGTCAGATCGGTCGGATCGCCAACATTTCCGCGCCGTATGTAAACGGGTCCAAGGTCATAGCTGCAGGCGCCGTCGTGGCAGTATAGTGAGGCACGGACTTGGTCACCCTGTCGGGCGTAGAAGCCGCTACCCATCCACGGACCGTGGCCGACGATATAGAAATTCCAGGCAGTGCCGCTGCCGAGGTAGGGATACTTTTGACCCGCCGCATCACCGCACAGGGCATAGACGGTGGTAGGATTCCAGATGTCCATGGTAACCTGGTCTTCACCGATGAAGGTACGGCTAGACCCGATGACGCGATAGACTTCGCATTTGACCCAGTCGGTATCCTTGTCCTTGGCATCTTCGTTGGGCCAATATCCGACGTCGAAGTCATCGGTTTCGAATTCTTTTTCTTCCCGGCCTTCCAGCTTGCCGTAGTTTCCGCTGGTTGACCATTTCAAAATGAACGGTCCCTCAACGCCATCCCCAACGTGCGCACTGATCGAACAATAATCATCGATCTCCGGTTGGTTGTGCGGGTACGTGTCGAGCCAGACGGGGCCGTCTTCGTCGCCCCGGTCGCCGAGGACCTTACTGGTAGCCTTTCCGATGGAGAAAGCGACATTGGGGATAGTTCCTGATCCGTCGTCCTCGAAGACTTCAACGGTGACGGTATCGAGTTCACCATTGATCATAGCTCCGGGATCGACCATATAGTTGACGGTCTTCTGGGTAGAGTCGAAGTTCTTGCCCTGTTTGCCCGCATTATCCGAGATGATGCCGTAGGTGCCGGTGGTGCTCCAGCGATAAACGAAGTTGCCGTTGGGTGATCCGCCCACACTGGCGGTGAAACTGGCAGAGACCTGATTTTTGGTGACCGTCGCCTCTGGCGGCTCGAGATGCACATTGGCCGGAATAACGGTGGCAGACCATACTTCACCGGAGCGGGAGGACTGCAGATCTTTGATGACGGCGGCAACGTCCACGGTAGCGAAGGCCACCTGGACGGCGGCGACCACGGCGGCCGCGCTGGACATCGCTTTGAGCTTTCCCTCCATCGCCTCGAAGTTGGCCTGGTTGAGAGCCGATTTAAACAGAGCTTTTTGACAGGCGTTGCGGAAATCGATGCGAAACCGGCCGTCGTTTTTTAGCGTATCCAGGACAAGCTGAACCGCAAAAACGAGGAATGTGTCCTCTTTTGACCTCAGAATCACTCCCAGATTCGCCAGGCGGGAATCACAAAGCGATTTGAACTCGTCGACGAAACTGTCGAGCTTGGCCTGTTGAGCATTGGCGCCTTTGACGAAGAGAAAGGTCTCAATAACGGGCCAGGCGAAGTCGAGCCAGAAGGTCTTGAAAACAAGCGAGTCCATTTTGTTATTCCATGAATCCGTGAATGAGAAGAACAAGGTGTCGCTCCACACCGGTGGGGTCGTCACGAAATCGAGAGTTGGACCCAGCACCACGATTTCGTAGAATGTCTTCTGGCTGCCTTCCGCCAGAGGCAGATCGACCGGATCACTCAGGATGGGGGCATAAGGTGAGTCGCCGCTGATCACGTCCCAGATCGCGTTGAAGAACTCCAGTCGGTCGGTTGAGGGAATATTGTGGAAAGCACCGATTTGCTTGGGAGGGTAAAAGTCCTCGCGGATTCCTTGTTCGTCTTCCTTGCCGGTTTGATAGCACACCATGCTCGGCCATCGTCGAAAAGAGTTCTGGGCGACGATACCGTCGCCCGAAGGATTCTGGAAGATTTGAATACCGCTTTGCTTGGTGTTGGCATCGGGGTCGATCTGGATCAGTGTGTTCGAAGTGTCGTCCTCGGCGGCGAGCGTGGAGGCAAACGGGAGCAGGGCCTTTACGGGTTGAACCCTGGCGATGAGTTTTGTCGTCTCGGGCGCGAGGGCGTCTCGGGCGGCTTGAATGGCTGTGGTGAGGTCATCGTCACCGTCGGTAATGACCGTGGGATTTGCGAGGAATTTGGTTTCAATTACCGCCGCCAGCGTATCGACGGCGGGGCTCGCCAGGATCAAGTCGAACAGGGCCTCATCGTATTCGGGGGAAGGGTAAACCCCCCGAGCGCATAATAGGCCAGGACGACTGCCGTCTCCCGCGCGCTGATCTTTCCCCCAGTCGGGCCGGCGAAACCCGTCAACATAAGATTTCCGACGGCATCGGTCAGGCAAACCTGAAATTTGCCCTCTTTCGGGGCCAGGACGGGAAACGACCCGTCATCGGCCACAGCGGATTCCCCTGT
>CAZWOG010000039.1:0-6974 GCA_964635685.1 uncultured Dehalococcoidales bacterium
GTTGTTCACTCCCTCGATATATATGCCGATGATTTCTGTTTCTTTATCGTTGCCGAAATATTCCAGGTAGTCGGTGGAGTCCAGCACCGCGGCGTTGCCATAGCTCACCGATTTTGAGATATATATTCCATTGATTGGGCCGACGAGGGAAAAGAAGGTTGCGTGTGTTCCGCTCTGGGATATGAATGCTACGTTGCCGCTGCGTCCATATATCTGGTCGATGGAGTGGCTGAGGCCGATGTGCGGGTTGTAGATGCCCATGCAGTTTGGCCCTATCAGATTGAAGTTGGCTTCGTGAGCGATTTTTGCTATTGTTTCTTGAAGCTTACGACCTTCGTCGGTGCCGGATTCGGCGAAACCGGATGTGAAAAGGGCTGCCGCGCCGACGTTCTTATCGATGCAGTCACGTATGATTTGAGGTGTGACAGTGTTCGGCACAGCAATAACGGCATAGTCGATCTCGTCCGGGATGTCCTGCAGCCTGAGGTAGTTCTTAACGCCTAATGATGCTATGCCGGGGAATTCTCTTTCGTCTATTTGTACCGAGTATAGTTTGCCTTGGAAGTGTGCCAGGCTTTTAAGCCACATATAGCCCAGCGCCATCTTGTCTCCCACAACCGCCACCGAGCGAGGATTGAACGCCCGTTCCAGCCGCTTTATTGTACTTTCCAAACCGTTACCTCAGGGTTCGAGGATTATCCGTGCATCGAGGGCCAGTGCGCTATCGCGGTAAGCAAATATGGGGTTAATATCAAGCTCTTTGATATCCGGTTGATTCTCAACAAATTCGGATACCTTAAGCAGGATGTCTTCCAGTATTTCTATATTGGCCGGTTCATGCCCGCGGTAACCCTGCAGGATTGGATATCCCTTTATTTCCTTTATCATTTCCCTGGCATCGCGCTTGGTCAGCGGAACAATTCTAAATGATACGTCCTTCAGTACTTCTACCAGGATGCCGCCCAGCCCGAACATCAAGACCGGTCCGAATTGCTGGTCCTTGCTCATGCCGATGATGACTTCAATCCCCGGCCTAGCCATGGGCTGCACTGAGACTCCGTCTATTTTAGCTTTTGGATGATGCTTCTTGGCCGCGCCGATAATTTCGTCGAACGCTTGGCCCACTTCTCCTTCGTTATTGAGGTTCAGCTTTACACCGCCAACGTCTGTTTTATGCAATATATTCGGTGATACTATCTTTAGAACTATCGGGAAGCCGAATTTCTTGGCGGCAGTGATTGCCTCTTTGCTGGTCTTAGCCAGCTTTATCTCCGTGCACTCTATTCCGGCTTCAGTCAGGATTCTCTTCGATTCCAGCTCTGTGAGAGCGGTCCTGCCTTCTTTTTTTGCCGTGCTTATTATTTTGACTACAGTCATGAGGGGACCCTCCTATTCTGATGGCGGCCCCGAAGGGATTCGGACCCTCGCTCTCCGCCTTGACAGGGCGGCGTGTTAGACCGCTACACTACGGGGCCTTAAAAACAAAAAATTTGGAACTGGTTCCAATCGTGGATTGTAACAATATGGCTTCACCTTGTCAAGTTGATTCCTCGTATGGTAACCTGTTTAGCAGGAGGTTGCATATGGGAAGCCGAGACTTTCGTCATAGAGAAGCTAAAAAACCAAAGAAGGATAGTATTAAAAAAGCTCCTCCTACTACTATCAGTCCTATTTTTGTGCCACCTGCAAATGTTGAAGTGGTAAAGAAGGGCAAGAAAGAGAAACCCGAGGAATAGTGCCGTCATATCTGACGCTTTATCGCAGCGGAGAACTTAAGGATCGAGCGGCACGTGCGCAGGCTATTCTAGAAGATTGCCAGCTCTGCCCGCATCGTTGCCGCGTTAATCGGATTCAGGGTAAAACAGGTATTTGTCATACTGCCGGTGAGGCTATTGTATCCAGCTTCGGCCCTCATTTTGGTGAAGAGAAACCTCTGGTCGGCACTTATGGCTCCGGCACAATCTTTTTCTCGTATTGTAATCTGCGCTGTATCTTCTGCCAGAACCATACCATAAGCCAGCAGGGCGAAGGCGAGCCTGTTGACGCCAAGGTGCTGGCGGGGATGATGCTCTCGCTGGAAAAGCGCGGCTGTCACAATATCAATCTGGTCACCCCCACGCATGTCGTCCCGCAGATACTGGCGGCGCTGGTCGTAGCTGCTGCCGGCGGGTTGTCGATTCCGCTCGTTTACAACTGCGGCGGCTACGAATCGGTAGAGACGCTGAAGCTGCTCGACGGCGTCATCGATATCTACATGCCCGATATGAAATACTCCGACGAGCCGCAGGGTCGGGCGTTCTCCGGCGCTAAGAACTATCCGGAGGTGAATCGGAAAGCTGTCAAGGAGATGCATCGTCAGGTCGGCGATTTGCAGTTGGACGATTGTGGCATTGCTACAAAGGGACTTCTTGTTCGACATCTCGTTCTGCCGAATGGAATAGCAGGCACCCACGGCGTGGCGAGCTTCATAGCTAATGAGATTTCTAAGAATACCTATATTAATGTGATGGACCAGTACCGTCCTGCCCATCGTGCGCATGATATACCGAGGATCGCCCGTCCATTGCATAAAGAGGAGTTTCTGGAGGCGGTGAACATAACATTGGAGAATGGGCTGGAGAGGCTGGATGGTATAGATAGTCGCTCGATTGCGAAGTAGGTAATGTATAATGTCGAGTCGCTCTGCTTTTCGTGCTGAAGTATATGGCCTGGTTCAAGGTGTGAACTATCGCTATTTTGTGCAGCGTCATGCTGAGGTGCTTGGATTGACTGGCTATGCGAAAAACCTGCGTCGTGGCAGTGTCGAGGTGTTTGCCGAGGGGGAGAAGGGTAAACTGGAACAGCTCATAGCTAAGCTGAAAGCCGGGCCGCGGGCGGCGCGCGTTGAGCGGGTGGATGTGGAGTGGTTGGAATACAGTGGCAAGTATCGCGAGTTCGAGATTGTGTTTTAGACAACCTTCTTCCTGAAGGTTACCTCGATGCTCTTAATGTCGCCTACACCTTTGAGGGTGGAGACCATTCCCAGGACGGCGCCGCCGACGATATCTTGTGCGAAGCGATTAAGTGTGATCGGCTCGCCATTCACAAACAGTGTTGTCTCGTCGTTGCGCTTGCCAACGATCTTGGCCTCGATGAGGTCGGCTATGCCTGATATATCATTCAGCTTGAATTGGGGCAGGTCTATGTCGAACCGTTCATCGGTGACTAAAGCCCGTAATTCCTCGGGTTTGCACCGAAGCTCTTTTGCAGTTTCTTTGCGGTGCACCTCTATTTTAGGCACATGAGCGTCGTGGAAGCCTTCAACTATGAGTATATCGAAGTCGGCGCCCATTAAACGCACGATATCCTTGATCGAGGCGTCCTGCTCCAATGATTCTATCAACGCCAGATTTTTCGGGGTGCTGATGAAAACTGCGTCGCTGCCGGCCTGGGCGTAGCGCCAGCTGTCCTTGCCCGGCGTGTCCAGCTCAAGGTCCTGGTGTGTGTGCTTGACCGTTGCCACGCGATAGCCGCGGGATTTAAACTCCGGGATTAATTTTTCTATCAATGTTGTCTTGCCGGATTTTCCCTGGCCTACTATAGAAACTACTGGCAGCATGTTGCACACTCCTTCTGCTTTATCGAGTCAATTCGCACGGATTGTATTGGGAAACCGTTATATTATCAACCCCCTGTATCCCCCAATCATGGTCCTTCCCATTACGGGAAGGATTCCGGTACCGGAAGGACACCTCTTTTTAAAATTCCTCTCCCTTGAGGGGAGAGGCTAGGTGAGGGTGATTACTCCTCACCGTCGAGCATTATGGCTTTTACCAAGTCGCCCTCTTTAACGGCAGCGACATCCTCCGGCACGATGACCAAAGCATTGGCCATCGACATTGATGTCAGTATGCCGGAGCCCTGCGGCCCGGTCGTTTTCGCATATAATCGGTCGCCTTCCTTGCGCACAATGGCCCGGGCAAAGATGCGACGGCCGTCGCTGTTCTTGATGCGGCTTTCCATTGTTACCTCGACCGTCGGCCGTATTAGATTCGTTTTGCCCATCATCTTGAGTATAGCCGGACGGGCGAACAGCTCGAACGTTATCATGGAACTTACCGGATTTCCCGGCAAACCGAGGTGCGGAATGCCTTTAATTGTGCCGAATGCCAGCGGCTTGCCCGGCTTCATCCTCACCTTCCAGAAAGATATCTCGCCCTGTTTGGCAAGCACATCTTTGACCAGATCATAGTCGCCCATCGAGACGCCGCCGGTGGTGAGCAGCATATCGGCTGAGAGCGCTTCCCTGATCTTTTTATCCAGGTCTTCCTCAGTGTCCCTGGCGATGCCCAGCACGCGGGGGATACCTCCGTAGCGAAGCACCTGCGCCGCTGAGCTGTAACTGTTGCTGTTGTAAATCTGCCCTTCGGAGAGCGGCTGTCCCAGTTCGGCCAGCTCGTCGCCGGTGGCCAGAATGGCGACTACCGGGCGCCGTATGACTTTAACTTTATCCATGCCCAGCGATGCCAGCACTCCGACCTGAGCTGGGCGCAGCACGGCGCCTTTCTGTATTGCTAGCTGTCCTTTGCCGATGTCCTCGCCGGCAAGGCGCACATTTTTGCCTTTATCGACAGATTTCAGAATACCGATTTGCTTCAGAGGCTGCCCGGATCGCTGCGTCTCGTCGGTATCTTCAAACGGCACCACGCTGTCGGCACCTTTGGGAAGCGGCGCGCCGGTCATGATGCGTATTGTCTTGTGAGCCTTGACCTCCAGATTTGATACGTCTCCCGCCTTGGCCTCGCCGATGATATCGAGGTAAACGGGCGATGAAGCAGTTGTACCTGAAGTATCACTGGCTTTGACGGCGTAGCCGTCCATGGCGGAATTATCCTTTGGCGGGATGTCTATCGAAGAGTAAATATCCTCGGCTAGCACTTGCCCGAGACATTCCAGTACAGGTGTCTCAACGCCATCGAGAACTTTGATGTAGCTCAGAACTTTTTCTAATGCTTCTTCGACGCTAATCATGGCTGCCCTTCTCTATAATCGCCTTCGCTCGTTTAAGATCGGCTTCCGAATTGATATTAAACAGGCTGAGGTGCTGCGGGTCGTACCTCTCAATCTCCTCGGTCTCTACATATCTTACATTAATTTCATTAAATAAATCCGATATCTTCAGCTTGCCTTTACTGATCTGTTCCTCCAATGCAGGTATGCAGTTCTTTGAATATACAGCGTGCAGCGGCTCGATTTTATCCCCAATTCTGGGGATGACGGCATCGAAGCCTGGGGCTGAATCGAGGAGGTAGCGCAGCAGGTTGATATTGAGAAATGGCATGTCGCATGCAACGACGAGAGTGTAAAAAGATAATGATGCGTTTATTCCTGTGCAAAGGCCGACTTTTGCTCCAGTGTGCGGATAGGTATCGAGCACCTTTTCTATGTTCAGACTGGGCAGTTGATTCGGTGCGGTACTGACTACGATGATATCGTCTCCCAATTGTGCCAGCGAGTCAATGACCCTCTTGATGAGGTATTTCCCTCCGATTTTTTCCAACGCCTTATCACGCCCCAGCCGTGAGCTTTTTCCGCCGGCAAGTATTATAGCTGTCACGATGTCATTTTAACACTACGGTGAGGTAAAGTGAATTTAGCGGGGGTCGTTTAAGATTCTATCTGACCAACTCAGAGGAGTGGATGTTCAGGATTCCTCCATCATCATCCTGGCTGCCCTCCTCGTCATCTTTCTCGGCAGGCATCTTACCAGAAAAGCAGCTATTATATATCTCTTGCCGGGGATTACGATTGTTTTGCCCTTCATCAGCCCGTGGTATCCCACGGCCGCTACGTCTTCAGGCTCCCATATCCTGTTGAAGAGCCCGCGTATCATGGCCTTTGTGCGTTCCGTTCGCGCCCTCTTCGCAAACCCGGTCCTTACCGGGCCGGGACAGAGCGCTGTCACCGTCACTCCGGTACCGCTCAGCTCCTCGGCTAAGGCTTCAGAGAAGGATAATATGTAGTTCTTGGTAGCGCAGTAGACCGCAACGAGGGGCCCCGGCTGGAAAGCCCCCATTGAGGACACGTTCATGATGCGTCCGTGCCCTCTGGCGATCATCCCGGGCAGAAAGAGCTTTGTCAGGTGCGTGGGAGAGACCATATTGACCTGCATCATCTCCAGTTCATCTCTGAGGTTTGTTTCGGAGAAGGTGCCATAAGTGCCAAAACCTGCATTATTGACCATGATGTCGATGGCGATGCCTTCTGCCTGAACTTCATCGAAGATCTCTTGAGGGGACGTCGGCACAGACAGGTCCTTGGCGATGACTTTGGCGGATACCCCGTGTTCCGATGTCAGTTGTGCTGCGATTTTTTGAAGATCGTCTCTGCTTCTGGCTACCAATACGAGGTTGTATCCGTCGCGTGCAAAGCACTTGGCTAACTCATACCCGATGCCGCTTGATGCCCCGGTAACAAGTGCCGTCTTTCCATCACCAGGCTTTAACATAATATCTAATCTGTCCAAAAGCAGCGATGTATCTGAGGTTCAAATAGCGGCGATCCTATACCGCTCGTTTTGGGTTTCTGAATTGTATCCCCACTATCGTCATCTGTCAAACATGAGTTTTGTACTGACGAAAGCGGAGTGCATCTTACCGGGTGGTAATCTGGTCGTCTGCAAGTACTGGTCGAGCGTTTAAATCTGCGTTCATTTAATATAGTTAATTACGCCTTCATTCCTCGGCGATGCGACCGGATTTGCACAGTCTTTGTATCCCAGTGCTACCGTGCAGACATGGCTGTACCCGTTTGGAATACCCAGTTTCTTTTTCAGCTCATCGCCCTTTTCCGAGGTAAAAAGGAAAGCTGAGGAGGTAATAATACACGAGCCAATATTCAGTGATTCTGCAGCCAGTGCAATGTTTTCTGCCGCTGCACCGCAATCTATTTGAGCGAATTTGGCCTTGTCATCTGCTGAAATCAATATGACTGTC
>CAZWOG010000040.1:0-6888 GCA_964635685.1 uncultured Dehalococcoidales bacterium
GATTCGGTTCGCGACCCAAGGGGCTTTGCCGTCAAGTTCTATACCGAAGAAGGAAACTACGACCTAGTGGGCAACAACCTGCCGGTCTTTTTTATACGGGATGCTATCAAGTTTCCCGATATGGTTCACTCTTTCAAGCCCGCTCCTGATACCAATATCCCCACCAGCTCATCGGCCAACAGCCGTTTCTGGGACTTCATCTCGCTCACTCCCGAATCTACACATATGATCACATGGCTCTTTTCCGATAGAGGAACAATTAAAAGCTACAGGAAAATGGAAGGATTCGGCGTAAATACATATATATGGGTCAATGCTAAAGGCAAGGCGGTATACGTCAAATATCACTGGAAACCTAAGGCCGGCATAGAGACCATCGACCGACACGAGTCCGCTAGACTCGCAGGCGAGGACCCCGACATCGCGACGCGGGACCTTCATGACACGATAGCCTCCGGTAAAACAGTTGAGTACGAGTTGAACGTGCAGATCATGAACATCGCCGATGAATTCAAACAGGACTTCGACCCGCTCGATGCGACGAAGACCTGGCCTGAGGACAAATTCCTCTTGATACCGGTAGGGAAAATGGTGCTCAACCGCAACCCAGAAAACTTCTTTGCGGAAGTGGAGCAGGCCGCCTTCTGCCCCGCCTCCATAGTACCCGGCATTGAGCTCTCCGCTGACAAACTGCTACAGGGCCGGGCCTTTTCCTACGCTGACACGCAGCGGCACCGCCTGGGTCCTAACTACCTGCAGCTTCCGGTAAATCGACCACAGGTGCCAGTGAATAACAACCAGCGCGATGGAGCCATGCAGTATGCGCCGTTCGGCGGCGGCACAGTTAACTACGAGCCCAATACCCTCGCCGAGGGCATGCCCGCCGAGGCTCCGGCCATCCCAGCCAGCCGCCAGACGATAAAAGGCGATATAGTACGTAAGAAAATAAGCCTGACCAACGACTTCAAGCAGGCCGGCGAGCGCTATCGCTCGCTCAGTAAGAAAGACAAGGACCACCTTGTGGACAATATAGTTGATCCTCTGAGCAAAGCGACCAAGGCGATACAGAGGCGCATGGTGCAGAACCTGACCAAGGCGGACGCCAACTTTGGCAAGCGCGTCGCCGCTGGTTTGAAACTTTAAACTGCAAAATACTGACAGACGCAGAGGGCAGCCCTTGAAAGGCTGCCCCTTTTTTTATTACAGTTGACTGATTCCATTTTTACTGTTAGCATTTGCCAACAGCCTATGAATAACCCGATCATAAATGCCAAGAGCCTGGGGATCGCCTTCCTCCTTGTAGCGCTGGCCTACATCGACGCCGCAATCGCAGCCTTCCTCATCGGATGGGCTACGGGCGATAGACACCCCGTCCTTATAGCCTTCACCGCCGACATCGCGGCGACGCTGACGATCTACGCCTGGTCCCGCATCTTCCGCAACGCCAGCTTCTACGATCCCTACTGGAGCACTGCGCCGATAGTGATAGCGGTGTTCTGGGTAACAACCGCCGCCTCGACCGTATCCTCCTGCCGCCCGTGGATTGTCATCGCGCTTGTCTCTCTGTGGGGCCTGCGCCTCACCTGGAACTGGGCGCGCGGCTGGCGCGGCCTTAAGCACGAGGACTGGCGCTATGCCGATATGAGAGCGCGGCACGGCGTCAAAAAGCGTTTCTGGATTGTTGAGCTCATCGGCATCGAGCTGATGCCCACGATAATGGTCTTCCTCGGCTGCCTCTCGCTGTACCCCATCCTCGCCGACGCGACGAGGTCGATCTGGTGGCCGGACTACATCGCCGTGCTGGTGGCCGCCGCCGCCATCTTCATCGAGACCGCCGCCGACGAGCAGATGATAGCCTTTGCCAAAACAAAGCAGCCGGGGCAGATAATGAACAAAGGGCTGTGGAAATACTCGCGCCATCCCAACTACTTCGGCGAGATATCTTTCTGGTGGGGGCTGTACTTCTTTGGCCTGGCCGCAAACGCCACCTACTGGTGGACCATAGCCGGACCGATAGCGATAATGCTGCTGTTCCTCTTCATCAGCATACCCATGATGGACAAGCGCAGCAAGGAGCGGCGGCCGGAGTATGCGGAGCACATGAAGAAAACGTCGGCGCTGGTACCGTGGAAAATTAAACATAAATAATGGATTTATTAGTCAAGAGACACTGCCCAATTTCCCCACATAAACACCATGCGCAGACCACAATGCTCACATAATACCTTAACGTAATTGTTCTCTAACGACTTTGAAAAATTCGTCCCTCGCCTCGCGCTCGATCCACGGCAGGTGGCCGCAGTGCGGCAGCAGGATGAACCGGAAGTCTTTCAGTACCTTTGAGAGGGGCTCACGCACACCTTCGGCGGGGTGGGGATCGTAATCGCCGTGGATGGCAACCACGGGGTATTTAATCTTCTTTCCAAGATTCAGAAGCGCCCCACTGCTCCTCAGCTTCATAGCATCGTCCCACACGCGATCGTGAATATCGAACCTTACCTCCAATACTTCCGTATCGAGGGTTATCGCATCGTAGGCATCGGCCCTGGTGAACAGCTCTCCGAGGCGCGCCAGCAGTTTATTCTTATCGCTGACCATATCATCGTTCAATGTTTTCACCAGGGAATACACCTCACGCTTCGCCTCTGCCTCAAGGCGGCTCAACCGTGTCTTCTGTATGCCGGCGGCGTAGCGGTCATCGAAGACCGCACTGCCCACCATGATGAGCTTTTTCACCAGTGCAGTATGGCGCGCGGTAAAGATATAGCTGAGCATCGCACCCCATGATGAGCCGATCAGGACGACAGGAGGATTCCCATGCTTTTCGATTATGTCACGCAGTTCCTCGACCTGGCCGTCGAGTGTGGCGGCGGTCTGGAGCGGCTCCAGCACGCCATAGTCCCGCGATAGCTCGCGGGCTACCGGAGCCATCTGGCCGGGCGCGCCGGGGCCGCCGTGGATTACGGCTATGCTGTAAGGGGCTGCACCGTAGGTCCGCAGATTCTTCATACAGGCTCCGACCTGATATAAATTCCGGGACTGAACGCGAATGAGGCTGTTCAGCAGCCTCTGTTATATGCAGAGATAAGAGCCTTTATGCTCCTACCGATCGAATCGAAATCGCACGCCTTGAGCCATTCCTCGCGAAACACACTGCCGCCGAAGGCAACAGCTGAGGCGCCGCAATCGAAGTAAGAACGAATGTTCTCCGGAGTGATGCCGCCGCAGGCAAGCATATCTATGCTGTTAAACGGACCTTTTATTTCCTTGATATATCCCGGCCCAAGGAACTGGGCGGGGAAAATCTTAACCATGGTAGCTCCGGCAACCCAGGCATTATAAATTTCCTGAGGGGAAAACGCGCCGGGGAACACCGGGATCTCGTTATCGCGGCAGTATTCTACAACGTCATAGACCAGCATGGGTGATACTATAAATCTGGCACCAGCGTCCAGAGCGACCTTCAAATGATCGGAAGTTACCACGGTGCCCGCGCCGATCATAAGTCGGCCCTGGGCGGACTTAACGGCGCGTCTGATTAAATCGGGAGCGCCGGGGGTATTCATGGTGATTTCGATGGTTTGCAGACCTGAGGATAGCGCCGTTTCTACCACCGGTTCGACGGAGTCGGCTGTCACGCCCACGCCGCGCAGTATCCCCATCAGAGGCAGCTCGCGGAATCTATCCAGATCCATCTCTGTCCGATCCTTATTCAACCTGCAGGCTGCTGGTCAGGCTATCGTAGAACTTACGGTAGTTCTCTTTCTCATCGCTGTTGCGCAAAGCGATCGCAGCCCTGGGATGCTCGTTAAGCATACCGGCTATGGCATGGGGAATGATGTAACCCCATTCTATCTTTTCCCTGAGGGGGATGAACTCGTTCGCAATCAAATCAAGAACGGGACGTATATCGAATTTGGGATTATTCAGAAAGCCCAGAAGCAATTCCAGCGGGCAGTTGCCGGCGGCGCGCCCGATCCCGTATACGGTGGCGTCCAGATAATTCGCATCGTGGATTATCGCCTCTATCGTATTGCTGAAGGCAAGCTGCTGGTTGTTGTGTCCGTGGAAGCCGACCTCTTTAGTTTTCAGATATTTCTTGCAGCGCTTGACCAGCTCCTCTACAGGCTCCTGATAGAGCGCGCCGAAGCTGTCTACGACATACACAACGTTCGCCTGGCTCTCCTCCTGAATCTGCTGCAGCGCCTCGTCCAGCGCAGGACCTCGATCCTTGGATATCGCCATGATATTGATGGTGGTCTCATAACCCTTATCGGCAAAGTGGTTCACCAGATATATGGCCTTGTCTATATCTTTAACATATGTAGCAACACGCATCATAGCCACCGGGCTTTCGCTGGCCGGCTTCACGTCATCCGGGTTCACGCGGCCGACATCGACCATCGTCGCGATCTTGGTCTTGGACTCTATCCCGTCGATAGCACGCTTAATGACATCATCCTCACAAAATTTCCAGACGCCGAACTTTTCAGCGGAGAAAAGCTCCTTGGAGTTCTTATATCCTATCTCCATGTAATCCACACCGGCCTCTGAGACAGCCTTGTAAACCTCCCGCACGAACCGCAAATCGAAATCATGGTCGTTGATCAAGCCGCCATCGCGTATGGTGCAATCAAGCACTTTTATTTTTTCTCTATACATGCCCCTGCTTCCTTCTGTCTCTCTTTAATCCATTTGAAATAAAAAAACACAGCCCCGGCTGCAAATAGAACCAATGCTGCTACATATAGCATAATAACAGGACGATCGTCAGACATCTTATTGATATAACGCACGCATACGAGCCCCTGAAGCAGCCCCGCGACAGTGAAAACCACCATCGATATCAAGAAAACGGCGGATGCTTTCATCTTTGCACAGCGATCTCTCATGAACATCACCACCTACAAGGGAATGCGAATATGCTACTAAATAATAGCACAAGTATGTTACCCAGTGAATACTAATCACCAATTTATAGACGAATACATAGAAATGAGCATACTCTTCCGATGCAGGTACAATTGCTACTCCCGTGTTTGTACCGCAACACCTTCACATCAATGCAAAACAAATGCGGCTCATCCTCACTGGTCTCATATGTAATGCTAATCAAGCCGTGATCACTCAGCTGTATCGTAATAGAATAGACCACGCCATTGTGGAGTTATATGTCTGCATCACCAATGATCTATGACACTCATTCGCTCTATATAATATTCAATGTTCAGTTATGTATATTAGAAAAACATGATCATAACCATGGGTAAGAAATTGAGATCAAGTTCTACAGAACTGCTACAAAACTTCCCCGCGACGATTGCAGCGCTAGCTGCCAGCGCCATACTACAGCGATTGCGAGGCCTGTATGGCCATACGCGTAGGCAAATATGCAGTACGCTTTTCCGTATTGCCTCTATTTCTAACCTGTTGTATCATATACCAGTAATTCACCATGAGCCGTAACGGTTTATTCTTCATTGCAGTCCCGGGAGAGGCGCTTTATAAGAACTTCTCAAACAGTATAATCAGTAACTGTATTATCTATTGTGTAGAACTATCACAAAAGCAGATCAGATGTCAGCCATACGCAGGGCAAAGTATAAGGAGAAAAACATGGCACAGAAAAAAATGGGCGTTAAACTGGCAGAGGAACTAGGACTTAGTGCTTCTGAGTATAATAGGATAAAAACGATCCTAGGTAGGAATCCTAATTATACGGAATTGGGTATGTTCTCTGCTATGTGGTCCGAGCACTGTTCATACAAGAATTCGATTAAAGTATTGAGAAAGCTTCCCACCAAGGGCGAGAGCGTATTTCTCACTACCGGTGAAAACTCAGGCGGAGTATCAATTGACGACAATTATGCTGTGGTATTTAAGGTTGAGTCTCACAATCATCCCTCTGCTGTTGAACCTTATGAAGCCAGTGCCACAGGCGGCGGCGGATGCATACGAGACATCTTTACGGTTGGTGCTCGCCCTCTATTTCTTTTGAGTTCTTTACGATTCGGGATGTTAAGTGACAAGAGGACCAAGTTCCTCTTTAAGGAAATAGCCCGCGGTTTCACCGATTATGCCAATGCGGTTGACCTTCCCGCTATAGCAGGCGAGGTATATTTTGATTCATCATACCAGGGAAATCCTCTTGTAAACGCTATGGTAGTTGGGCTGCTGAAAAAGGAAAATATCATAAGAGCACGAGCGGCAGGCGTAGGCAATCTGGTTATTATAGCTGGCGGCCGTACCGGACGAGACGGTATTTCAGGAGCAAGCTTCGCTTCGGCAGGCTTGGATGAAAGTGCTAAAGAAAAGAAAGGTGCCGTAGCCATTGGCGATCCCAAAATTGGCAAGAGAATACGCGAGGCATGCCTTGCACTCGCTGAAAAGAAATTAGTAGTGGGTATGCAGGATATGGGCGCAGCGGGCATTGTATGTTCAACCTCAGAGACCGCTTATAAGGCAGGTACTGGCATTGAGATAGATATCGCCCTTGTTCCACGTAAAGAAAAAGGAATGAATCCATATGAAATCATGCTTTCTGAATCCCAGGAAAGAATGCTACTCATTGTTACACCCAAGAACCTCGATGCAGTCAAAGCTGTATTTAAAAAGTGGAATGTTGAGTTCAGTGTGATTGGCAAAGTGACAAAAGACGGTGTATTAAGAGTAAAAGAGGATGGTAAGGTTGTAGCAGAGGTCCCAGCAGAAGCCTTGGCAAATGGACCCAAATACGAAAGAGAGTCAAAAGAGGCTGGGTATTTGAAAGAAACCAGAAAATTGTTCCTATCTGAAGTTAAGGAACCGAAGGGCTACAATCAAACACTTTTAACCTTGCTCTCCTCACCAACTCTCGCTTCCAAAGAATGGATCGCTAAAAAGGTTGAT
>CAZWOG010000041.1:0-6732 GCA_964635685.1 uncultured Dehalococcoidales bacterium
CCATAGCCGTGATCCTGAGTTTGCCCACGCGGAACTCATGTCCATCATCGATCGTATTCCCATATTTCCAATCGAGCCCGCGGCCGTGGTAAATCTCAGCCCCGGTCATGTTTTTTAATTCAATCGAGCCGATGGCATAGTCTTCATTGCGATGCGTCTCAAAGATATACTTGATTTTAAGGCCGTGCTTCTGCGCCAGATCAACGTATATCTGGCAGTCCCGGCGCGGATCGATTACCGCAGCGCTGTTCCCCGAACCTATGAAATAAGATATATGGGCAATACCTTCCGATTTGACGCGCTCAAATATCATCGAAAATAACCTCACCGATTACTTTTTTACAACCTGAGCCAGCTGGTTGAGCAGGGCAGCGGCGTGGCCGCGTTCATCATGGGACAGCCCGTGCAGGAGGGTCCTGACCTCTTCATCATCAACGACAGATGCCGCCCGCTTGTAGAAATCGTTAGCCATATATTCTTTTTCGATTGCTATCTCCAGCACATCCACCTCGCTCTTGACCTCTTCATCAACCTGCATAAGCACAGCGCTGACTTCGATTTCAATATCCTTAAACTCTTTATCGAACTTCTGCAGATAATGGTCAATGTGAGACAGGCCCGCACTCTCGGGAATTTCACCTGTCAGCCGCAGGAACAGACGCCGCATATGGCTCAATTCCACCTCACCAAGATGCTGGAACATAGTCCTCGCTGACTCAAACTTCGCTTTATCCCTGGCTGCAATATAGAAATCGTAAGCCATTTTCTCCATCTTCAGCGCAACTACCAGGACATCCTTTACATTCGCCGCTTTCCCGATCATCCATGGTTTCTTCTCCGACTTTCCTTTCAACATTTTGAAGTGCCAGTTATTCAGGCCGCCCTCAAGAATGTATAAATTTTTAAATCCTAAATCACAAAGTGCTATAGCAGCGGCCATACTCCTTTTCCCGGATCGGCAGTAAATTATAGTTTTCCTGCCGCTATATAACTCCCTGTACAGCTCGTCCCGCCTCGATTCCAATTCGTCTAACGGCATCAGCACAGAAGCGGGAAGGTGACCTTCTTCGTATTCCAAGGGCTGACGTACGTCGAGCAGCAAGCATTCGCCCTTTTAATTCTCATCGAGGATAGCCTTAACCTCATCCGGGCTCAAAGTTTTTATTTCATCGACAGCGCAACTAAGTCTCATCGAACTCACCCCCTTCAGTTATCACCAGACGCAGCATCTCGTATATAAGCGACTTATCAAACCTCCACCATAACAACGCCGCCCTCGATTTTAACCTTATATGCAATCAAAGGCTTCTCCGGCTTAACGATCCTGCCCACTTTAGATAGCACACCCGTCGGTTTTAACCAGCGCACTACATGTCCATCCGTTATATCGAACTGGGAGCCATGCCTCGGGCAGGTTATCACAGTACCTTCCAACTTCCCCTGCGCCAGTCTGCCGCCTAGGTGCGGGCATCTTCCAGCAACAGCGTAATATTTGCCGCCGACATTAACAATAAGTACGGCTCGGTCCTGAACCGTAACCTCTTTCACCTGACCTTCCTTTACTTCATCCGCCTTGCATACTGCTGTGAAATTACCCATCTTAATCCTCCGCTCTCCCGCGATGTTAACAGCGTCATGGGAGATATAAGATAACCCCTGATAAAAGCGTTGTCAATCCTTTACATTAACCGATAGTAGATCATTATCAGAAGTGCAGGATTCCTCCTACCGGGGGATAACAGGAGGTTGACCACACTCGACCGCTATGTCCCTGCCAATCTATGAAAGAAGTGCAGGAGATATTCTCCTGCCGGGGTTCCAGGGGTGTCCCCTGTCCTTTTTTAAAAGTCCCCCAAGACTGGGGGATAGCAGGGGGTTGATCCCCATCGACGCAAACAGCCATATGCTCTTTCTGGATTGCCTGATCAAGTCAGGCAATGACGAATGTGAGGTGTCTTTCCTGTATCGGAAGCACCGAGGCTTTAGGGATGCCCCCTAATGAAAAACCCTCCTTTATCACCCTTTCATCAAACGATCTAAGCTAATCCACTACCCATTAATCGATAGCCCTGATACAGTTGTCGATGGTTAATAATATATTCAGCGACTAATATCTATCAGTGACTTTAGTCTCAAAAACAGCTGCGTTTGACATATATGTTGCTATTAGACACCGCTTAGTGTAAAATGCCTAACATAATTAGAAGACAATAATATGCTATACATCCAAAACTTATTACAAAATATCGCCACTGCTCATGAGAACATCAGAGCCAAGCTTCCGAACAAGGCAAGATTCGGCATCATAGCCCTTCTGGCCGTTATGGTCTTCATCATTCTGATCTTTAAAGCAGAATGGTTAATGGGACACATGATAGCCTTACTCCCAGCTTTTTATGTCGCTGCAGTTTTAGCTGTCGGTTTAAAAAGAGCACTATATGGCACTGCTATATTTTTATTCTTCTGCTTCGCCCTATGGCTAAGGGTCGGGCCGCCTCACCAAGGGGTGCTCGGAGGCAGCTATGTATTATTTGGCGAAAACGACGGCTGGTACAACATGCGCCTGGTCGAGAACCTTGTGCATCACTTCCCTATTAGGAATTCGTTCGACCCTTACACGCTTTATCCATACGGACAATACGTTCCATTCGCCCCCTTCTTCGACTGGTCTCTGGCATTAATCATATGGATAGCAGGTCTGGGGCACCCCTCCGCAGCGCTAATAGAAAAAATAGGCGCATACTTCCCTGCCGTTTTGGGAGCAATAACTGTTATACCTGTATACTTCATAGGCAAAGAGCTCTTTAATAGAAATGCTGGATTACTAGCTGCCGGCCTGCTTGCGATCCTCCCAGGTGAATTCCTATTCCGCTCACTATTAGGATTCACAGATCACCACATAGCCGAAGTACTCTTCAGCACAACTACCATGTTATTCTTCATTATGGCAATAAAGCGGGCGCAAAATGTTCAACCCACACTCAGCCAAATTAAACGTAGAGAATGGGGAAGTTTAAAGAAGCCTCTGTTATTTGCGATACTGGCAGGGTTTTCACTTGGATTTTACATACTATCATGGGTCGGCGCAGCGATATTCATCTTCATTATATTGGCATATCTCGTCATCCAGTACATATTAGATCACCTGAATGGCAAATCTACGGATTACCTCTTCATAGTGAGTATACCAATACTCCTCATAGCATTAGTGATGGCTGCAGCATTTCATCAGTTCCTCTTCTACAACGAAACCACTTTTGGAGGACTGGTTATAGGTTTATTTGCTATAGCAACACTTCAGGTTATGTCCCATATAATGACCAAAAAAAAAGCCAGACGAATATATTACCCAATAATAATAGCTATCATCGGATTCGTCGGGGCAGGGCTTTTTTACTTAATTGATCCATCCCTATTTAATGTCCTGATTGACAAGTTCAAAACTCTAGTACCTTCATCACAAACGCTGACGATAATGGAAGCCCAGCCTTTGCTTGCAGGACTCGATATATCTCATCTAACCGATCATAGAATCTGGTCATATTTCACCACAGGGTTGATTATGGTCCCCATAGCCTTTCTGCTGATCACTTATTCCGCTATAGGAAGGCAGAGGATAGGAAAATGGTCTTTCTTCGGCTGGGTTGGGATAGTAGCCCTGACTGTGATAATAGATCAGATGGCTTCCATCCCCTGGCAAATATATCTGGTGGAAGGCCTGGCTATAATAGCTCTATATACGTACTTTGAAAAGAGCTCTGCCAAGATAATCCTCTTAATCTGGAGCTTCGTCACTTTAATGGCCCTGTTATCACAAACACGATACGCTTATTACTACGCAATAAACGTAGCTTTATTGAGCAGCTACATACTCTGGAAAACACCGGTATTGATTACTCGAATACTGTCTTTACTACACTGGAAGGAAGCCAATACCGAAGATAGAGTAAAGACCAGGGCAGAAAAGAGGAGGGCTAAGGTTAAAGAAAAACAGCCGACATTCAGATACCTCAGACCCAGATATGTATCAGGTGCCCTATCAATAGTAATTATCTTCTTCTTAACTGTTTATCCTAATCTAATATACGGAACTTACGATAATGATGGATGGTCCCCTAAGAATTCAGCTACCCTATTTCTCCCATACCACCCATACGGCCCCAACGGAGACTGGTATGAAGCGCTTACATGGATGAAAGATAATACACCGGACCCGTTCGGAAATCCGGATTTCTACTATGATATGTACCAGAAACCAAAAGCCGGGGAAAACTACGACTATCCAGATTCAGCATACGGCGTAATGAGCTGGTGGGACTACGGCCATTGGATAACCCGAATCGCCCACCGTATACCAAATGCCAATCCGTTCCAAGGTGGCATAGGTGGCCCAGGGCCGAATGGATCTACTATTCCAGGTGCAAGTATTTTTATGACAGCGCAAAACGAATCTTACGCCAGCGAGATAATGGATGTATTGGACTCCAGATACGTAGTTATCGACTATGAAACAGCCTGGCCAAAATATCATACAATGATAACCTGGTCGGGGAAAAATCAATCAGATTTCTATGAAAACTGGTATAGAGAATCCAATGGAGAACTCAGATGGTATGAAAATCCCGACCCAAAGTTGAGCCCAGAGATACAACTATTCTATCCAACATATTATCAGTCAATGTGCGCTCGATTATACAATTTTGGCACAGAGGCTGTAGTGCCGAATAATTCAACATGGGTTATCTCATATACATGGCAAACAACTGAAAACGGGGAGCGTTATAAACTTTTAACAGATGTCGCTAACAATCAGACACCATTTGCTACCTATGAAGAAGCGGCGGCGTTTATAAATGACCATCCCGGGTATGTAATAGTAGGAACAAACCCCTTTGTAAGTCCAATACCTCTAGAAGCTTTAAAAGAATACAAACCTATACACTCCTCCCCTTCGATCGTAATACAGGGAGAAAACACAAGCGTTTCTTATGTTGAAATCTACGAATATACTGGTTATAAGCAGTAAAATATCTCCTTTAGAGACGCAAATACCAATATCGTTTGGCTTCTGAATTTATTCAGTGTAATATGAGGCCAGAACACAACCGAGGATATTCATTAACATCTAGGTATTTAAACATCACCCATGGATAATAAATTCTCAGCTAATATAACAACCTCATTTAAAAGATTCTTTCCATATCTTGGCCAACACCTCAAGGACCCGCTATACCGTAATTCCTATTTCCTGATGGCTAACACAGCTGTAACCTCTGCACTGGGATTTGCGTTCTGGATAGTTGTTGCAAGGTTTTATAACGATGCTGATGTCGGGCTAGGCTCAACGATAATAACTTGCATGGGCCTACTCGTCACGCTTAGCAGCCTCGGATTCGATATCGCTTTTATTCGATTCCTCAATAAATCCGAAAAACCTGCGGAACTTATAAACTCTGGTCTCACTATCACAGGGACAACATCCCTCTTAATAGCATTGGCATTTGTTATAGGGGTTGATCTCTGGTCTCCGGCCTTGGGTTTCATCAAGGATAACCCCTTATTCGCCGCCGCTTTCATCGTTTTCACCCTCTTTCTAACCCTATCCTCAATGCTGGACTCCATTTTTATTGCTAAAAGAAGAGCAGGGTTTGTCCTGTCCAAAAATACTGCCACCTCCATACTTAAAATCACGCTACCCTTCATTTTTGTCCTGTTCTTCCGGGCATTCGGCATAATCAGTTCACTGGGCACCGCCACTGGCGTAGTCGTAATTATTTTCCTTTTCCTCTTCCTCCCCAGAACCCACAATGCATACAAACTAAGGGCTAAAATAAATCTACATATAGTCCGCGAGGTATGGCGTTATTCCGCAGGTAATTATTTAGCTAATATATTCTCCGCTGCTGCAACATTCATCTTACTTAATTTCATTATTAACCGCCTGAGTGCAGAGGAGGCTGCCTATTTCTATGTGGCGTGGATGGTCACCGGACTGCTCTTTATCATCCCAGGAGCAATATCGCAATCTTTATTTGCAGAAGGTTCTCACTTTGAAGATAAGTTAGATGCCAACGTACGACGTTCTTATAAATTTACATTCATGCTTCTCATCCCTGCGGTAATAATATTGCTATTTGCTGGTAAATGGCTTCTCCTTGCGTTCGGGGCCGGCTATTCAGAGAATGGGGTAGCGCTTCTGCGATTCTTGGCTTTATCGGGGATATTCATTGGTGTAAACAGCGTTTATTACACTATACTAAGAGTAAAGGGTAAAATCGCGGAACTGGTTGCACTCTATGGCTTTTCAACATGTGCCATTCTGATAGGAAGCTATATTATAATACAAATAACCGGAATAATTGGAGTAGGCTACGTATGGCTTTCAGTACAGGGGATAGTTAGCATATATGTTGTTGCAAGATTGATAACACGTTACAAACAGCGCGCAAAATAAGGATATCTTCATATTTCTTCCAACTTCAGCCTGACTCTTTCTACAACTCCACACTAGTGAAGAATTTCTACCGTCAGGCATCTTTGACGATTGAGCAAGCAAAGACCTTGTCGAAGGGTTTTACAAGTTCAAATTCAACCTTTTTGCCCTCTAATTTTAAGTTCCGAAGTATCAATTTCAAAAGTTGCCATTTTTCTTCTGCTTCAGAACTCATGAACAGATCATAGGCACGACTGGCAAGCTTAAGCAGGTACTCACAAGTAAGGTAATACTCTTCA
>CAZWOG010000042.1:0-6632 GCA_964635685.1 uncultured Dehalococcoidales bacterium
GACCATACCAGTGCCCAATTCCTGCGCGATATAGAACCTAACGAAGTTGTAGCAATAAATGCCAATGGCCTTCATAGCGATAAAGAAGGCGATGGAAAACCAAGCGGTTTATGCATTTTCGAGTTCATTTATTTCTCTCGGCCCGACAGTATTATTCAGGGACGTCGTGTTTATTCTGCTAGAGAGGCTATGGGTGCCAAACTCTATCAATTGCATCCTGTAGATGCCGATGTGGCTTTCGGCCTTCCCGACTCAGCGACGGCAGCCGGAATAGGTTATTCTCAAGCATCTGGAATACCATATACTGAAATAATGCTGAAAAACCGATACGTAGGGCGAACATTCATCGAGCCACATCAACGCCTGAGAGAGCTGGGTGTACAGCAAAAATTCAATCCGATGCAAGAGCGACTCAATGGAAAGAGAGTGATTCTTGTTGATGATAGCATAGTGAGAGGAACAACCACGCCGCGTGTTATAAGCCTTGTACGCAAGTCCGGTGCTAAAGAAGTTCACATGCGCATATGCGCTCCTCCCCTAAAATACCCCTGCTGCCTCGGAGTGGATATGGCTACCAGCTGGGAACTTATTGCCGCTCATAAGGACATCCCGGAGATAGCTAAATTTATCGGCGCTGACAGTCTGGGATATCTTACTGTAGATGCATTAGTAGAAGCAGTTGCCCTTCCCAGAGAGTATTTCTGCCTTGCCTGCTTCACCGGCAACTACCCAGTGCCGGTTCAGCTCGATATGAACAAGCTGTCTCTAGAGATGAAAAAAGGGTGACCATTGGGTAAACCTGACAAACAACCAACACAGCATACATATCGAGAAGCTGGTGTAGACATCGATGCCAATGACAGGCTGAAGGAAATCATCTGCCAACATGCACGGACGACTTTTACCCCTGGCGTAATTAGCGACATAGGCTTCTTCGGCAGCCTCTTCGAACTGAAAGGATATAAACAGCCGATTCTCGTCTCCAGTGCGGACGGCGTCGGCACCAAGATAAAGATCGCCTGCGCGCTAGGCAATCACGAAGGCATCGGCATGGATATAGTTAACCATTGCGTTAACGACATTCTGACCTGCGGCGCTTCCCCTCTCTTCTTCCTCGATTACGTAGCCATGTCTAAGATGGACGCCTCAGTTGTCGCGAGTATCGTCAAAGGAATGGCCGAGGCCTGTAAGGATGTGGACTGTGCGCTCATCGGCGGCGAGACCGCGGAGATGCCGGGCCTGTATCCGCAAGGCGAGTACGACCTCGTAGGCTTCATCGTCGGCAGTATCGAGAAATCACAAATCAAAAACGGCGGCTCGATCGTAGCCGGCGACGTGCTCATCGGGCTCCCGTCGAGCGGACTACATACGAACGGATACTCGCTGGTGCGTCGCGTCTTCGATACCGACAACGATCCGTCCAAGCTCAAACAGCGCTACCCGCAGCTGGGCCGCACACTGGGCGACGCCCTGCTGGAGCCGCATAGATGTTATTACCAGCAAATAAAGCCTCTGCTCCCCGAGATCAAAGGCCTAGCCCATATAACCGGAGGCGGTTTCCCCGGCAACCTGCCCCGCACGCTTCCCAAGTCGGTGGCGGCGGTCGTCGACAAAAGCTCCTGGGAGGTACCCCCGCTATTCTCGCTTATTCAGCGAACAGGGAACATCGAAGATGATGAAATGTACCGTGTCTTCAATATGGGCATAGGCATGATCCTCATCTGCGACCCCACTGATACTGCCAAGCTAATGAAGAAGCTGCCCCATTCTAAGGTCATCGGCGAGATAGTCAAGCGTAAATCTAACGAAGAACGCACCAGAATCGTCTAGGAGGTAGGCATTGCGCGCAATCTTAAGCGTCTCGGACAAAAAAGGAATCGTTGAATTTGCCAGAGGCCTGAACGAGCTGAAGGTAGAGATATTCAGTACGGGCGGGACCAAAAAGGCGCTGCAGGAAGCCGGCGTTCCCGTACACAGCGTCAGCGATATAACCGGATTCCCTGAGATCCTCGACGGGCGCGTCAAGACGCTGCACCCGATGATCCATGGCGGCATACTAGCGCGGCGCGATGTTAAAGATCACATGTCCCAGCTTAAAGAAAAGAAAATCACGCCGATCGATATGGTCGTTGTGAACCTGTATCCATTCGTCCAAACCGTATCCAAAGAAGGCGTCACACTGACGGATGCGCTGGAGAATATCGATATCGGCGGGCCGACGATGATACGCGCATCGGCCAAAAATTTCCCCAGCGTACTTGTGGTGGTCGACCCGGCAGACTACACGCCGATACTGGAGAAATTGCGTGCCGGAGAGATAAGCATCGACGAGAGAAAACGGCTGGCGCAGAAGGCTTTCCAGCACACGGCGATTTACGATACCGCTATATCGAGCTACCTCAGGCCCAAAGAGGAGACCTTCCCCACCGAAATGACCGTCGCCATGCACAAAATACAGGACCTGAGCTACGGCGAGAACCCACACCAGAAGGCGGCCTTCTATAAAGAGGAAAACATCGGCAAAGGGGAGCCGGGCATAGCCAACGCCGTACAGCTTTCCGGGAAAGAGCTATCCTACAACAACATCATCGACCTGGACAGCGCGATACGTGCGGCGTGCGAGTTTTCAGAGCCCACCATAGCAATAATCAAGCATACCAACCCATGCGGCCTGGCCTCGCACAAGAGTCTGGCCGAGGCCTATCGCAGGGCGTTGACCGGCGACCCGGTATCGGCCTTCGGCGGAATAGTCGCCTCCAATAGAAGAATCGATGAAAACACAGCTGAAGAAATATGCAAAACGCACTTCGACGCCATGATCGCGCCCGGTTACCAGAAAGACGCCCTTGAAATGCTGAAAAAACGCAACATGAGGATTCTAACCATAAATGACATCCCGCCAAAACGCACGTCTAACCTGGAGCTGCGGCGCGTGAGCGGCGGCGGCTTCATCGTGCAGACAGCCGATTATACGGCAGACGAAATTCCCATGAAGGCAATGTCAAAACGCGAGCCGACGAAGCAGGAGATCGAGAACCTCATCTTTGCCTGGCGCGCTGTGAAGCATATCAAATCCAACGCCATCGTCCTGGTCAAAGACAACCAGATACTTGGCATGGGCGCGGGACAGCCAAGCCGTGTCGACAGCGTGGCAATCGCGATAAAGAAGGCCGGCGAGCGCGCAAAAGGCAGCGTCCTCGGCTCGGACGCATTCTTCCCATTCCCCGACGGCGTCGAGCTTGCCGGCGAGGCTGGCGTAACCGCCATCATCGAGCCGGGCGGCTCCAAGAAGGACAACGAAGCCATCGAAGCGGCGAATAAATACAACATTGCAATGGTCTTCACCGGCATGCGCCACTTCAGACATTAAGATTAAATGAGGTGCAGGAGAACTCTCCTGCTGGGGTTTTAGGGGTGTCCCCCTATTTCTAAACTTCCCCCAAGATTGGGGGATACAGGGGGTTGATTCTAACAAGTATGACAACCGTTGCTGTAGTTATTCCAGTCTACAACGAAGAGAAAGCGCTGCCCGACAGCGTGGCCAAGCTCCGCGACTTTCTATCCCAGAACCTCAAACACCAGTGGCATATCGTGATTGCGGACAACGCCTCCAAAGACAAGACGTGGGAGATAGCCCAGTCCCTTGCAAAAAAATACCCCGACGTGATGCCGGTTCATATCGATCAGAAGGGCCGTGGCCGTGCGTTACGCAAGGTGTGGCTCGAAAGCAAGGCGGATATCGTAAGCTACATGGATGTCGATCTCTCTACAGAGCTCGAAACATTCCCCAAGCTGGTGCAAGCGATAATCGACGGCAGCGATATCGCCATCGGCTCAAGACTGAAGCGCGGCGCCAAAACAACGCGCGGACTCAAACGCGAATTCACCTCGCGATGCTATAACCTTATTATTAAGGTAATGTTCTTTACTACGCTGTCCGACGCCCAGTGCGGGTTCAAAGCGGTAAGCAGGGATTGTGCGCAGAATATCCTGCCCCTGACCAAAAACAACGAGTGGTTCTTCGATACGGAACTGCTGCTGCTGGCAATGAAGAACGGCTATAAGGTCAAGGAGATACCGGTAACGTGGGTTGACGACCCCGGCACAACGGTTCACATCCGCAAGACAGCGATCGAGGACTTGAAGGGGCTGGCGAGGCTTCGCTTCCACCGCATACCAAAGCCACAGTAGAAGAAATTGCCTGAACATCTATTCAGAGTGTTCAAATTATCTTCAATTCCTTCCTCCAACCTTCTAAAAGACTCTTGAACGGCCTAACAGTATGGGTTTCCGGCATATTTGCCAATAAGGCATCCAAAATCTTAATCGCATCTACTCTGGTTTTGACATTATGCTTCGAGGATTCTATTGCCGGAGACCATTTCTCTCTCAATTCGTTTGCCTTCTCCAGCATATAACTATTAAATTCCTCTTCGGTTAGATCGCCTTCATAAAATGCGGCTATCACTCCTTCAACATCACTATCTATCCCGTAAATAGTGCTCTCAACATTATGCCTATCATCAATCGACGCTGGAACTTCATACGTTGTATACAGGGGCACAGAGGAACCAATTTCCTGGGCCCTCCGCGCGGCCCTATGCCCCAAAGATACAAAACTTGCTTTCACCAGCGCTAAATAATCCACAAGAATCCTGGATCTCTCCACTTTTTGAGGTTCTTCTGCAGCCTTCAAAGCCTCCTCAGCCTGCGCCTTCTCTCTTTCCTCGGCATCCTTCTGTAATAGAAACTTTATTTCTTCTCTTGTCAGCGGCGGATGAGAAGCAACATCTTCAGCCTTTGGCTGATATCTAACCGGCTCTCGGCCCGGAAACTTGGCCATCCATCTATCGCCCCAAGTTACAAAAAGATCAACCGGCCCACTTCCTCTTGCGCTGGTCCTCTTATCCCAATTAGAGAAAGGCCTTACATCTTCCTGTGCATAGAAAACCGGTATAACCACCTCTCCCAGCACCCCAGTCTTGGAATTACAGCTTGTCGCCAGTAGCTTCCGCAATACAAGGCCGTACCTTTTCGCAATTAACCCTGCCAGGTAATTGACCAATTCCGACACCGGCACACCCTCAACAGAATGAATGCTGCTGTTGGCATCTCCGTGGCCCGTCATCATTGGGCCTCTGTATGGTTGGCCAACCCCTAGTAATCTCAATCCGTTTAATTCCGACATCCTGTACATATCCGATATGCCGTACCTTTCATAAACCTCACTGCCTGAAAATTCGTACGGCACTTCGTACTCTTCCCGCGTAAGCAAAAGGCCCTTAGGTTTACCTACATTCAGTATCACTACACCCAGAGGCAGGAACCCGTCGTCAACCATTATCATCTTGGAATCGGTAGCTACTACAAAAATCGTCAGATTCTTATATGGTATGGTAGTTAAGAATCTTGTATTAGGAGGCAGACTGCGTTCAACCACCTCTTTGAGAAAGAGTACTTCCTTGCTGGTCTTAAACTCGTAAGGCGCCTGCGGCTGTTCTTCAGCGGCATCCTTTGAACCCGCAGGATTACTTGAGATTTTCTTGTCCGTCAATTCAAGCCTCCGGTATGACAAATCCAAATAATCCACTAGCGTCGTTGTGAAGCACTTGAGTCACTAAAACAATTTGGCTGGGGAACCAGGATTCGAACCTGGGCTCACAGATCCAGAGTCTGTTGTCCTACCACTAGACGATTCCCCAGCGCGTGTGACTATTATACCGCAAGCCATCACTCTTGGCAAAGCTCAGCATCGGTATTTTCAGAGGACGTTCCCTTAGGCATGTTGTATATGCCACAGCAGCCTGAAACCTGAGGTTTGAATTCCTTATCGATGAACGACTCGCACCCTTGCTCATGCTGTTTATGGCTTATTCTGTTGTGAACAAGGCACTGCCCCTCATCGGTAAAATAGCAGCAACTCTCACAGCCCAACATAGCATTAAAGAGGGGCTAATCCCAGATCAACCCCCTACCCCCCAATCTTGGGGGAAGATGAAGTCGGGGGACACCCCCGATTCCCCCGGTCCTTCCGGTACCGGAAGGACACCTCTTTCTCGGAGGTTTCCTTAGCTTCATCGTAGAGCTTCTCGGAATCGGCGAAAGGCAGGCCGGCCATGCCGCAGCATCCGCCTACAGCACTCACTCCCCAGGGCTTATCCACAAACGACTCGCACCCTTTGACCCGCACCTCGGGGCTGATAGCGCCTTTCAGAGTGCATTCATTTTCATCTTTTTCATACATACAGAACATGCAGTTCATAGCATCACCCACATATAGATTAAATCAGTCTGATTCTTATGTCAAACGTTTTGCAGCTTTGCAATCGCGCTGTCGATACGTCTCATGCACCTGTCACGGCCTAAAACCGCCATCGTCTGGAACAGCGGTGGCGCAGCGGTCCGTCCTGTCACCGCGATACGTATAGCCCCAAAGAGCATACCCGTCTTTATACCAAGTTCATCTGCGAGAGGACGCAATGTGCTCTCAAGTGAATCATGATCAAAGGCACATCCTGCCAAGCGTTCCTTCGACGCACGCAGCGACGATGCCGCCTTCTGCTTATCCATCCCTTTGACGAGCAGCATATTCATATCATATTTCAAATCGTCATCAAAGAAGAAACTTGCCT
>CAZWOG010000043.1:0-6552 GCA_964635685.1 uncultured Dehalococcoidales bacterium
GTTGCCCGGAGTCTGTAAAACAGTTTTGCTATCAACCGCGAGTTCAAATCTTATCTCCGGATAAGCAAGGCTGTACTGGCTGACGAGGTCCGATATGTGCGCACTTTCAGTAGGGATCGACTTGAGGAATTTTAGACGTGCAGGCACATTTTGAAAAAGGTTTTGTACAGTTACCGATGTCCCCTGAGGGCTGGCCTTCTGTCCCCGCTCGATTACCTTCCCGCCCTGCAGATTGAGGTATGTACCAGTTGAATCTTTGCTGGTGCGTGTAGTTATGTTAACTTGCGATACAGCTGCTATGCTGGGGAGTGCCTCGCCCCTGAACCCTAGTGTGGAGATACTTTCAAGGTCCGCGGTACCACGAACCTTGCTGGTGGCATGGCGCTCGAATGCGAGAGCGACTTCACCTGAGGAAATGCCTAAGCCGTTGTCAACGACTCTGATGAGTTTGATCCCGCCATGCCTTATTTCGATTTTAATCTGCTTTGAACCAGCATCGATGGCGTTCTCTATCAACTCTTTAACCACCGATGCTGGCCGTTCTACTACCTCACCGGCAGCTATCTTGGCGACAACGTCCGGCGCTAAGACTTCGATGGGCATCTATGGTCACTTTATCCATTTGGCCTTTTGGAAGAACAGCTCGGAATAACCGCATTCCCTGCAGATATAACAATCGAACCTGTAGTCAGGCCCCATAAAGCCAAGCTTCCCATACATCGTCATTTCCTGATGCTCTACCTGATCGGAAGAGCACTTGCCACACTTAGTCGGGATTGTCTCTATTTTTTTCGGCTCTGACATTAAATAACCTCCCCGGAACTACCCCAGTTTGATTACCAGTCCTGTCTTCCCTTTGAAAACGCAGCAGTTAATATAGCAAATATGAAGCCGACTATAGCAGCCGCAAAGGCAATATAGAAGCCATATGCTACATAGCTAAACACATCATTTACTGCGGCATCTATGATATACCATACACCACCGCCCACAGCTACCAGAGAACCCACTATAGCAAATATGCCTAGCGTCACTATTGCTGCTCTGCCCCCTTTAGATGCCAAAGATACGATGAAAGCTGGCAATGCAAATACGGCCATTAATACCCCACCAGCTAGTACAATATATGTTTCCCAGAAGGTTTCACCTAAATAATTACCTATACTTGCCAGATCCCAGCCAGAGGCTGTCATACCCCATCCGAAATCCATCCATGCCAGGAAGACGCCGACTATTACCATAATCCCGCAAATCAAAGTGATAATCGATCCTGCTATCCTCATTGCCCTGCTCCTTTCTATATATCTTACTTACTTTATTTTATTAGGTTCTCGACCCTTTGCGCAATTGTACTATTAAAATCGGACTTTGTGTAGTCCATACTTACAGTAACTTAGATTATCTCTTTACCGAAGCGAGCGCGCCGAATATCAACCCTAATACGGCACCGCCGCCGCAGATATAAACACCATATCCAACGTAATCAGTCCAGTTCTCAATGCTGGACATATCGATGAAGAACCATACCAGCCCGCCAATTGCAACTATAGCGCCGAGCGAAATCAACATGCCGAATGGGATGACCGCAGCTTTTCCACCTCCAGATGACGTCGACAAAAATAGTGCTGGTAGAGCACAAACGATCATAATTGCCGCTCCAATCAGTACCAGTATGGCATGCAAGTTATCTGATAATGCTATGTCGGAGATATCCCAACCAGAAGTGCTGATCACATCCAATCCCGTAACCGAAAGCGAGAAATGAACACCTAATATGGAGCTGGATGCCTCAGCCCACGGCAAGAATATGCCCACAAGCACCGCTATGCCACAAAGAAGTGTGATAATAGCCGCCACTATTTTCATCTACTACCTCCGGTACCTTTATTATTCTGTGACTTTTTCTTCAATTCATACAATTTGTTTAACGCCTCAAGCGGCGTCATCGCATCCGGCTCCAGCCCCGACAATTCGTCGATAACCTCCGATGAAACCGTCTCCCCGACGAAGAGCGGAAGCTGAGGGGACGAGGCCGCTTTGATCTTTCCGCTGCCGTGACGCTTATCCTCCAAATTTGACAACACTTCTTCGGCGCGATGCACCACCGCACGCGGCAGGCCGGCCAGCTGCGCTACGTGGATGCCGTAGCTTTTGTCGGCGCCGCCCGGCAGAATGCGGCGAAGGAAGATGACCCTGCCCTTCTCCTCGGCAACGGCGACGTTGAAATTCTTGACCCGCGGTAAGAAGCTGGCCAATTCGACCAGCTCGTGGTAGTGAGTCGCGAATATGGTCTTGGCGCCCATTTTGGGATGGTTGTGGATGTATTCCGCCACCGCCTGCGCTATTGAGATTCCGTCGTAGGTGCTGGTGCCCCTGCCGATCTCATCCAGTATCAGAAGCGACCGCGACGTGGCATGGTTCAGGATGTTGGCCGTTTCCTCCATCTCCACCATAAATGTGGAGCGACCCGTTGTCAGGTCATCCTGCGCGCCAACGCGGGTGAATATCCTATCGACTATGCCGATCGTAGCAGAATCCGCCGGGACAAAGCTCCCGATCTGAGCCATGAGAACTATGAGTGCCACTTGTCGCAGATATGTCGACTTGCCCGCCATGTTTGGCCCGGTGAGTATGACCATCTGCACTTCATCGTTCGATAGATAGGTATCATTGGGTATAAAAGGCTCGCCGTCCAGCATGCGTTCTACTACAGGATGACGCCCGTTTGATATAGAAATAACATTGCCCTCATTCAGTTCAGGCCTCACATAGCCAGAACGCACTGCTGCTTCCCCCAGCGAGGAAAACACGTCCAGCTGAGCTATGGCTGAAGCAGTGTCCAAGATGCGCTCAGCGGCTAGCCCGACCTGCCCCAAAACCTGCCGGTATAACGTGCCTTCGAGTTCAGCGAGGCGCTCCTGGGCGTTCAGGATGAGCGATTCGTATTCCTTCAGCTGCGGTGTGAAGAAGCGCTCGGCGTTCACCAGTGTCTGCTTGCGGATATAATCGTCAGGCACCTGTGGCAGGTTCGAATTCGATATCTCGATGTAATATCCGAAGACCCTGTTGTACCCGACTTTGAGGGACTTTATGCCCGTGCGCTCGCGCTCGACACGCTCAAGGTTTGCAAGGTAGCTCTTCGCATCCTTAGCTGCCACTCTTATGGAATCCAGCTCCGGGGAGAACCCTGCTTTGATGACCCCGTATCCGAGGTTCTGCGGAGGCTCATCGGCGATTGCTTTTAATATTAAATCGATTGTTTCTCTGCAAGGATCGATGCTCTGAAATAGCCACTCGATCCCGCCCGCCTGCTCCTTCTGCATGACATCCCGAAGCTCGGACGATGCCTCGAGGCTGCGGCGCAGCGCCACCATCTCCCTGGGCGTGGCGATACCGCTCCTTACACGATTAATCAGCCTCTCCATGTCAGCGATCTTGCTCAGTATCGCTATTACCTTCGTGCGACGGCGGGTATCGGCATGGAACCATGCCACCGCGTCCAGTCTGCGACTGAGCTGCGCCACATCCAATAGCGGCTGCCCCACCCACCGCCGCAGCAGCCTAGCCCCCATCGGCGTCCGAGTCAGGGCAAGAACCGAGACCAAGGAGCCCTCCTTATCCTGACGGAACGTCTGGAACAGCTCCAGGTTGCGGCGCGTCTGCGGGTCCAGCGTCATGAACGATTCGGTGCTGTACGTCGAGAGGCTGGTCAGCTGCTTTAATGCTGGCTTCTGCGTCTCCCCAAGGTAGTGCACGATAGCACCTGCGGAACGTATTGCCAGAGGCAGATTAGCGCACCCGTAGCCCTCAAGGCTGGTTACGCCAAAATGCTCGCGGAGAAGATGCCGCGTAGCTTCCAGTTCGAAATATTGGACATCGACCGGCGTGACCGGAGCAGCGCCGCCCTGCACTTCAGCGCCCTTAGGAGCTAGGATCTCAGACGGGCGCAGGCGCTCCAGCTCCGATTGCATACGTTCGCTGGGAAGCTGCGTGGTCTGGAATTCGCTGGTAGTTATATCGGCATAAGCGATGCCTGCCTGTTGTCCCTCAGTCACAATAGAAGCGAGATAATTATTTGCGTTGCCGCGCAGCAGCCCCGGTTCGACCACTGTTCCCGGTGTCACGACTCTGACGACATCGCGCTCCACGAGTCCCTTGGCCTTGGGATCGCTGAGCTGCTCGCAAATGGAGACTTTATACCCCATGTTGATGAGCCGTGCCAGATAGTTGTCCAGAGCATGATACGGAATCCCCGCCAGCGGCACCTTGTTGCCCTTCCCCATCTCACGAGAGGTTAGAACTATCTCCAGCTCTTTAGACACGACCTTCGCGTCATCATCGAACGTCTCGTAGAAGTCGCCCAGGCGGAAGAACACGATGGTATTAGGATACTTCTTCTTGATACGGAGGTATTGCTGTCTCAGCGGGGTCATCTTCTCACTCATAAAATCTATGGAAGTATTCTACAGTAAAACGCAGAAGTGAACAACAAATTTGAATAATGACGATATCTAATCTATAATTTGCAAGCATGAGCAAAAGCTTGAAGCAATCTCTGATCCCGCTGTTGATTGTAGGGATAGTCTTCGGTGTCTACTTTCTATCAAATTCCACCCCTCTCGAATGGTACAAGCATTATGTTTACCAATCTCAGGCATTTCTCGATGGTAGAACTGACCTACAGGGCTTCCCTGACTATTACCAAGACCTTGTAAGTTACAACGGAAAATACTATTTGCCAAGCCCCCCTGTGCCAGCGTTGGTACTGCTCCCCGCAGTGGCCATATGGGGAACAGGTACCGATGAGGTCCGCATATCTATGCTCATAGGAGCCATCAATGTTGCGCTAATCTGGATATTATTGGGTCGTATGAGCGTCAAGGACTGTAAACGACTGCTGCTCACAATTCTATTTGGTTTCGGTACAGTTCACTGGGCTGTGGCCACAACAGGAACCACTTGGTTCTTCGCTGAGATAGTTGCGGTTTTCTTCTTACTTCTCAGTCTAATTGAATACTTCGGAAGGAAAAGAGCAGTGCTGATAGGGCTATTATTAGGGCTATCAGTTCTAAGTAGGCTGCCAGTCGTAATGGGAAGTATCTTTTTTCTAGCAATGTTATACAAAGAGGGGGGACCACGTCGCCCCCTGCAATTTATTGCTGGTCTGGCTATACCCCTAGCCTTCTATGGTTATTTCAACTACTTGCGCTTCGGGAGTCCCCTGCAGACTGGCTATTCTCTTCACTCCTACGCCTCCTATTTCGCTGTTGACATCGAGCAGTATGGCATGTTTAGCCTCCATTACATACCAAAGCAGTTATACACTATTCTGCTTATGCCGCCGCAGTATATTTCTTATTTCCCTTTCCTAAAACCCAGTCCCGACGGAATGAGTATCTTACTCACAACACCAGCAATCCTATATGCTATAAAGGCCAAATTCTCCGAATCAACCAACCTATGGTCATTGTTAGCAGTAGTGGGTATTTTGTTGCCTACTCTATTATGGTTCTCCACGGGATGGGTTCAGTTTGGGTACCGTTATAGTCTGGATTTCCTGCCGTTTCTTATGATACTAATCGCTTCAGGTATGGGTAAAACCATGAACAAGACGATGGTTGCTCTGGTAGCCATATCTGTGGCGGTTAATCTATGGGGAACCCTTTGGAGTGTCCACCTGGGTTGGTAGAGGAAAGATGATTCTCTCTATATATCATGTGACTCCGTAAGAGTTGCTGCACTTATGGTATCTGTGCGACAATGTAGCCGCGCTGCCATTCGGCGATAATCGGGAGACAATGACAGCTCACAGCGGCTTCTGGAAAAAGCGGGAATGCAAATAAAGGCCTTAGAAAAACTGCAACGCTTCGCCTCTGAACGCAGAGGTCAGGTTTTCCTAGTTATAGTAATTCTCGCGATATCCCTGCTCGTCCGATTGCTCCTGTTCCACTATCATGGTTACCATGTAGATGAAGGAACCTTTAAGGCGTGGTACAACATTGCTGCCGAAAAGGGGCTGCACAACTTCTACGATTCAACATGGTGCGACTATCCCCCGTTCAGCATATACATTTTCTGGCTGTTCGGTAAGCTTGCACATGCCATAGGGCCGGGCAGCTTGGACATTCTCATCAAGCTACCCCAAAACCTGTTCGACCTCGCCACAGCCTATCTTATCTTCCGCTTCTTGCGCCCTAGGTATTCTTTACTGTTCTCCCTGGGTGCCATGGCTGTGTATGCCTTTAATCCCGCGCTCATCTTCGATCTCGCAGTGTGGGGGCAGATGGACTCCATTTACACCTTCTTTATGGTTGCCTCACTGTTTGCGCTTATGCGCTCCAAATACGAGCTTTCAGGCGGCCTGTTTAGCCTTGCCATACTCACCAAGCCTCAAAGCGTTATCCTTCTCCCGGTACTAGCCTATGTTATGCTGAGAAACGGGGGCTGGAAGCGTGCTATATCCAGCGGCGTTGTCTTCTTCGTCTTGATTTTATTGTTTATCATACCGTTTCACTGGGACAACCCCATAACGTTTCTGGTTGACCGCTACAG
>CAZWOG010000044.1:0-6464 GCA_964635685.1 uncultured Dehalococcoidales bacterium
TAATAAACTGCATGGGATAAACATAAATCAACGCCAACCTCTCGGCATGTAGCAGTGCAAAGGTCTTAGGGGTGACCTCGGCGAAGACCAGCAATATGATTGTCACTAGGATGGTAGAAATTAAGATGCCGACATCGCCATCCCAGACTTTCACTGCCATAGCCGTTCCTAAAGAGGCCGCCGCCACATTCACCAGATTATTGCCGAGCAGGATGGTAGCAAGCAGCCTTTCCGGGCGATTCATTATCTTTTGTATATGTGCAGCGCCATGCACCCCGCTCTCTACAAGATATTGAATACGCGTTTTAGGCAGTGAAATAAAAGCGGTCTCAGCGCTTGAAAAGAAAGCGGATGCACAAATACAAATAAATAAAAGCACCAGGTACAAAACAGTAGTGCTATCCATGTCAGATTATTCTCCTATATATATCCACCTTGTTACGTTGCTCCATAATAGCATTCACCTCTCAAGCTGTCAAAGAAATACGGTACAAATTTGAAGCCATCTCCTATACAAACCTCTTTCATTTACATTACAAGTAAGTTCTGTTATATTGCCATCGAATATTTCCCATGTTCAGACGCGATCATATAAAATAAATTTTGCGACACATATGTCGACAGGTTCAACTGCTATGAATATATTAGGAATAGAGACCTCCTGCGATGAGACGGCAGCTGCCGTAGTGCAAGGCGGTAAAACGATTCTATCCAATGTCATCGCCTCTCAAGTCGATATCCACTCACGATACGGAGGCATAGTGCCCGAAGTAGCGTCAAGACAACATCTCCTTTCTATCATCCCAATAATCAATGAAGCCATGAAAAAGGCCAATACCACATGGAACGAACTAAACGCTATAGCAGTAACGAACGGACCCGGACTGGCAGGTTCGTTACTTGTCGGGGTGAACGCAGCAAAATCTATAGCCGCAGCTCATAACCTCACACTAATCGGGATTAACCATCTGGAGGGACATGTTTACGCTAACTGGCTCGAAGGGAATACTCCCAAATTCCCCGCGCTCTGTCTCATCGTCTCCGGAGGACATAGCGATATACTTCTAATGCAGGCTCACGGACGCTACCAGATACTCGGAAGGACCAGGGACGATGCTGCAGGAGAGGCTTTCGACAAGGTATCACGCCTTTTAGGGTTGGGTTACCCCGGTGGCCCAGCGATTGAGAAAGCCGCACGTGGAGCGAACGATACAAGATATCGCTTGCCTCGTGCCTGGCTCAAAGATACCGACGACTTCAGCTTCAGCGGACTGAAGACGGCCGTCCTCCATCTAGTTGAAGAGCATTCCAATAATCGCGACGTGTCAGAATCACAACCCGAATCGTTAGCAGAAACCGAGAAAGCAGAGATAGCCGCCAGCTTCCAGAGATCAGTGGTCGATGTACTGGTAACCAAGACAATTGCTGCCGCCGAGCGCTCAGGTGCATGTAATATTCTGCTCTGTGGCGGAGTTGCAGCTAACCAGGCACTCCGGAAAGACATTGTCGATAAATCCTCACTCCCGGTATTTATCCCTAGCCCAATATTGTGCACCGATAACGCTGCTATGATTGCATCGTGCGGCTACTATCATGTTAAAAAAGGAGAGCGCTCCGATTTATACCTGGATGTCAAGCCAAACGCCGTGATACAACAGCAATAATGTAATCCACGTATGCATATATCGATTAAGTGAGATATCGAGATATATTCAGTTATAACAAAGAGATTTTACGACTTATTCTCCTTTACACAATGATATATCCATTACAACTGGCTATTACTTACTTGCCACAGCACAGAAACAGCACTAATATATGTTAGCACTCTCCCCACGAGAGTGCTAATTTTCGAGCGATAAATTTAATGCTATAGGAGGAGGTTAAGAGTGACACTAAAAATTGAACCATTAGGAGACCGAGTAGTAGTCAAACCGCTTGAGGAAGAACAAAAAACCAAAGGTGGTATCATACTACCCGATACCGCAAAAGAGAAGCCCCAGCGTGGAGTAATTGAAGCAGCCGGCCCTGGTAAGTTAGATGACAAAGGGAATCGCATACCAATGGAAGTTAAAAAAGGCGATAAAGTAATCTATCAGAAATACACGGGGACAGAAATCAAAGAGGGTGATAAAGAATATTTGATTCTGCGTGAAAGCGATATCATAGCTAAGATCAAGTAAAAATCTTCTAGTAATGGCAATAATTTTCATATGGAAAAGGAGGGAAAATGGCAAAACAGCTAGTATATGGTGAGGAATCAAGAAAGAGTTTAAGGAAAGGCATTGATGCTCTTGCAAATGCAGTAAAAATAACATTAGGTCCCAAAGGAAGAAACGTCGTACTGGATAAAAAATTCGGACCACCTACTATAACGAACGATGGTGTCACTATTGCAAAGGAAATTGACCTGCAAGATCCGTTCGAGAATATCGGCGCACAACTTATCAAAGAAGTTGCAACAAAGACAAATGATATCGCCGGTGATGGTACGACTACCGCTACAGTACTTGCCCAGATAATGCTACATGAAGGAATGAAAAACGTCGCCGCCGGAGCCAACCCCATGGCAATAAAGAAAGGCATCGAGAAAGGTACCGCTGCCGTTGTCGAAGCTCTGAAGAAAATGGCTACACCAGTAACTTCTAAAGAACAGGTAGCCCAAGTAGCATCTATCTCAGCAGCCGATGAAGAAATCGGAAATCTCATTGCAGAGGTAATGGAGAAAGTCGGCAAAGACGGAGTGGTCACAGTTGAAGAAGGTAAAGGTATCAAGTTTGAGACCGAGTACGTCGAAGGAATGCAGATCGACCGCGGTTACATATCACCATACTTCGTCACCAGCCCGGAGAGGATGGAAGCCGTTCTAGAGGATCCATATATCCTGATCACCGATAAGAAAATATCCGCGGTTTCCGACCTTCTTCCTACATTGGAGAAGTTACTTCAGGTAAGTAAAAACTTCGTAATAATCGCCGAAGATGTCGATAGCGAAGCACTCGCCACCCTCGTTGTTAACAAGCTCAGAGGCATAATCAATTGTATAGCCGTAAAAGCCCCCGGGTTTGGCGATCGGCGCAAGGCTATGCTTGAAGACATTGCTACCCTCACAGGTGGACAACTTATAACCGAGGAAATGGGGCGTAAAATAGATTCTGTTACCATTGAAGATCTGGGCCGAGCCCGCAAGATAATCTCTTCCAAAGAGGAGACAGTTATCATTGAGGGTAAAGGCAACGACAAGGCTATCGAAGGTCGAATAAAACAGATCAAGACCATGATTGATGAGACAACCTCAGAGTTCGATAAAGAGAAGCTTCAGGAAAGACTTGCCAAATTGGCTGGCGGTGTGGCAGTACTAAAGGTAGGAGCCGCTACTGAAGTAGAGCTCAAAGAGAAAAAGCACCGCGTAGAGGATGCTCTCTCTGCAACAAGGGCTGCTGTGGAAGAGGGTATAGTTCCGGGCGGCGGTGTCGCATTTATTAATGCCATCCCAGCCATCAACAAAGTAAAAGCGACAGGCGATGAGGCCACAGGTGTAGCTATTGTCAAGCGCGCACTTGAAGAGCCACTGCGAATGATAGCAACCAACGCTGGTAAAGAGGGATCGGTAGTAGTCAATTATGTTAAAACCAGGAAGGCCGGCATAGGCTATGATGCACTCAGAGATGAGTATGCCGATATGAAGAGGCGCGGTATTATCGACCCTTTAAAGGTCACACGTGCAGGCTTAGAGAATGCAGCCAGTGTAGCCGCTATGGTCTTAACTACCGAATGCTTAATCGCAGACATCAAGGAGAAAGAGACGGGAGCTCCCCCACCAATGCCTGAATACTAGAAATATCCAACAGTTAAATTAACAAACGCAGCTATGGAAATAAGTCCATAGCTGCGTTTTATGTTTGCAGATATTAGTGATGCTATTTCAGAGATGTAACAAATCTCTTAGACGTTCTTCAGATGATACAGGCCCGACCATTGCCAGGCTGAGATTATCTGTAATTAGCAGTTGTTCCGCCACCTTAACCAGATCTTCCGTCTGTATCTTATCTACGATTAATACCACATCATCTACTGTTAGAACCCTGCCAGTGAGAATCTCCTGTCTGCCGGCCCAACTGGCAACGCTCCTGGTATCTTCCATACCGAGCATGAGACGTCCTTTAACAAGCTCCTTCACTTTCGTCAATTCATGAGCATCTACACCATCTTTCAATCTAGCTAATTCCTCTATAATGGCAGCGACAGCGGCCTCAACATTCAATGGATCGACACCGGCATAAACAGTAAGTGCGCCTGAATCAAAGTAATAATCCACATAACTATCTACATCGTAGACCAGGCCGCGCTTTTCACGTAACTCCTGATTGAGACGACTGCTCATTCCACCACCTAACACCACATTCAGCAGATCCAATTTATAACGATCAGGATGATCTACATAGAGACCTTTTATGCCAAGGCATAGGTGCACCTGCTCCGTATCTCGCCATTCTATGTTTATACGTGGTTTCTGCTGTAGATCATCAGCAGGTGTAAAAGCCCTTTCTTTAACTTTCGGCCATCCACTAAACGATCCTTCTACTAAAGATGTAATATCATCGTGATCTAAATCCCCGGCAATTGCCACAACAGAATTATTTAAACCGTAATGTTGACTCATATATTTAAGTATTCTATCTCTATTGAGTGAGCTGATTGATTCTCTGCTGCCTATGATATCCCTGCCCAAGGGCTGCGCAGGCCAAAGTAATTCGTTCAGTAACAGACATACTCTATCCTGTGGTGAATCTATACTTTCCTTCAATTCCTCCAGAATGACCCGCCGTTCTCGTTCTAAATCTTCGGAGTTAAATTTAGGGAAACGTAATATATCTGTTAAGAGATCCAGTGCCAAAGGGAAATGTGGTTTTGCTACTTCACACCAGAAAGTCGTGAACTCTTTCCCCGTCCCACCGTTTAACATACCCCCTACACCTTCAATTGTCTCAGCTATCTCCTTTGGAGAAGGCCGCCGTTGAGTGCCTTTAAAGCACATATGCTCTATAAAGTGGCAAGTACCTGCTTCTTCATCGCTTTCGTAACGCGAACCTATGCCTATAAAAATAGCCACGCATACCGACCGGGTGGAAGGCATGTTACTTGTAATGATACGCAGACCGCTGTTCTGAACACTCTTGCTATACAATTAAACACCTCTCCGGCATTCTATTCTGAGGCCTTAATCTTGTCAATTTTTTCATTTGACTTTGAATAACCCAGTTGCTAAGATGGCTACGAGGCACACAGCTATATGGAAATCGCTCCCGGCATTCATGATATACCCACAAAACTAGACCCGCTAATGCGTTCATCCGCACCACGGGTTTACTTCGTAGCAGGCAAAAAGGGAGCCCTCATCGACTCGGGATACGGACAAGACGATATAGCCGACACCTATATCGAATATGCGAAGACCGTTTCCAAAGCCAGGATAGACTACCTCATCGTCACCCATGCCCACCCTGACCATATCAGCGGAGCTACCATAATTACAAAAAAAACCGGGGCGCAACTGATACTGCACTCGGCGGAAGTAACCGATATCCCCGTCGGCAAACGAGTCGATGACGGCGATGTTATCTCGCTCGGCGGGATCGATCTGGAGGTCGTCCACACACCCGGCCACAACCCGGGGCACATCTGCCTCTACATCAGAAAGAGCAAAATCCTGTTCTCCGGCGACCACGTCCTCGCCAAAACCACAACCGCCCTGCAGCCGCCGTGGGGAGACATGACGCAATATATCGAATCATTAAGAAAGCTGTTAAAATACGATATCGACCTGATGCTGCCGGCGCACGGGCCGCCGATAACGGAGCCGCGCAAAAGGGTAGAGGAGCTTATTCAGCACCGTTTAGAGCGTGAACAGCAGGTGTTCAAAACGCTGCAAAAAGGGAAGATTACTGTAAAAGATATAACTTCTGAGATATACCCTGAACTCAGCGGTTTTCTTTACGCCGTAGCTAAGGGACAGGTTTACTCCCACTTATTAAAGCTTGAGAAAGAGGGTAGGGTCTCCTCACAAGGTGAGGGCCAGAATGGTACGTTTATAATCAAGTAATAAACCAGCCCGAAAGAGGTTCACATGCTTGAATTATTTCCATTGACGACACGAATAAATAAAAGCCATTTAACGATCGGCGGATGCGATACGATATCTCTAGCCGAGGAGTTCGGCACGCCGCTCTATATTTTCGACGAGGCTACGCTGCGCGGCAAGTGCTCCGAGTACCGCGAGGCATTCGAGAAACGATATCCGAATAGCACAATCAGCTACGCTTGCAAAGCTTATATCAATAAGGCGCTGGCGCAGATATTTAAGGAAGAGGGCTTAAGCCTCGACGCCGTGTCCACTGGAGAGATCGCCATCGCTAAGGCAGCCAAGTTCCCGATGAAGCGGGTGTACTTTAACGGCAACAACA
>CAZWOG010000045.1:0-333 GCA_964635685.1 uncultured Dehalococcoidales bacterium
TTCACATTTAGCAGGGAACCCAGCAGCGATTGAGCCTTGCCGATGCGCCCCCCGAGTTGAAGATATTTCAACGTGTCAAAGAAACCGAGGTAATGTATATTCTGTATGAGGCTGTTTATCTCCTCGACCAACTCCTGCATTCCCTTCCCCGCCTTGGCCCCCGCAGCGGCCTTCATCGCTATTAATCCGAGTGCGATGGATGTCCACAGCGAGTCGACCACTTTGATCGGGCAGGAACTATCGACAATCTGCTTTGCACTGGAAGCAGAGTCGCAGGTCCCGCTGAGCTTGCTCGAAATATGTATAGATATGATTCCATCGGCCTCTTCGGCT
>CAZWOG010000045.1:343-6393 GCA_964635685.1 uncultured Dehalococcoidales bacterium
AGACAAAGGCAAAATCGTTTGGTGTGGGCTGAGAGGTCCCGGGGTGAATGGGATCATGTACCAACCTGTCGTAAAATTCATCCTCGCTGATATCGATACGGTCACGGTAAAGTTTGTCGCCAAACCGTACATATAGCGGCACGACGGTAATGTCTAATTCTTCGGCTACGCCCGGGGGCAGGTCGGCTGTGCTGTCTGTCACGATTTTAATTACCATCTGAAGTGCTGCTCCTTGAGAATAATGTCAAGCCATCATGCTTAATATAATTACTGGTCGGCTATAAATAAAGGAGGCCTGCTGCTATTGAGGCCTCCTTAAACATTCTTCACGCATATAACGCATGCGGTCTGATGGAATTATCTTCCTTCGATTCCAGTTGCCTATAAAAGAATCGTCTGTAATTTAAAGGCATTTGTTGCCTCTAATCTATTTCGTGCAGGGAGATCCACCCCTTCTTCATTGCATACATAACCGCTTCTGTGCGTGAGCTGACATTAAGCTTCTTAAAGACCTTCTTCAACCGGCTGCGCACCGTCTGCACTTTCAGGTTGAGCTCTTCCGCTATCTCCTTGTTGGTTATACCTTTTGCCGCCAGCCGCAGAACGTCCATCTCTTTCTTAGTAAGCGGTTCGGTCAAGCCTTTGCTACCAGGCCTCATTGCCGCATTGTAGCGCTCTATGACCTTGCGAGCTATGGAGGGCTGGAGGACTGATTCACCGGAACAGATTGCCCTGATAGTGGAAAGGAGCTCCTGTCCGCGAACAGTTTTCAGCAGATATCCGGCAGCCTTGGCTTCCAGTAAGGCAAACACATACTGGTCATCATCGTAGGCGGTAAGTATCAATATCGCGGTGTCCGGATATTTTTCTTTAATTTGCTTGGTAGCCTCGATGCCATTGAGATTCGGCATTGCTATATCCATGATCACTACATCCGGTCGCAGCTTCCCTGTCATCTGTACAGCCTGAATCCCATCGTCGGCTTCCCCTATAACCTCCATATCCGACTCGCGCTGTATCAGTTCCCGTGTGCCCTCGCGTACTACTATGTGGTCTTCTGCAAGCAGTATTTTTATCTTTGCCATTTGTCTTACCTCCCACACGCTTATTGATTAATTATATACCATTATGGGTCAAATTTCAACTGGTGCTATTTGATCGGGACTTCAAGGGTGATTATAGTGCCTTTATTTCGTTTTGATTTAATAGATAACGTTGCTCCTATAAGTTGTGCACGTTCATACATCCCAGCAACCCCTAATTTGCCATGTCTTGTCAGGCTCGAAATTTGTTTGGGAGGAGTGAATCCTTTTCCGTTATCTATTATGCTGAGTGTAACTGTTTTACTTGTGAATTTAAGATTGAGTTGTATTTGCGATGCCTTTGAATGATGCCCGGCGTTTCTCAATGATTCCTGGGCTACACGGAACATCGCCAGTGCTGCATCGGGAGTGATCTTTTTTTCAGTGCCGATAATGGAAATATCTATAGGAATTTTAAACTGGGCAAACATGTCTGATGCAAGCCATTCCAATGCGGGTACCAGCCCAAGGTCATCCAGTACGGATGGCCGCAGGTCCCGGGTGAAGCGCCGAACACTTTGAAGAATCGAGGTAACTTTCTGTTGCGCCCCCTCTATTTTCTTTCTGCTGCTCCTTCTGTCTTCGTCAGGCCTTATCTTTTTGTCTATCAGGTCGTCCAGCTGGCGGGAGAGGGTAATCAGCTCTTGGATCGTGTCGTCATGCAACTCACGGGCTATTTTCTTCCGTTCCTCTTCTTGCGCCTTTGTTATTTGATTCAGGTAGAATCTCAGTTCTTCCTTGCTCTCCTTAAGTTTATCCTCCGCCTTCTTGCGCTCCGATATATCTCGTACAATACCTATAAGACCGATTGGATTTCCAGAAATGTCACGGAGGACTGAGGAAATTGCTTCGACCTCAATGACTTTACCGGTAGCAGTCTTCATTGGGACTACTACTTCCTTTTGTGTTCCTCCTCGTGCAATCACTTTTTGCAGCATCCCCATCGCGTCATCCTTGAATCCAGGGAACATATAATCAAGACCGCTCTGTCCAAGAAGTTGCTCCCGTCTGTAACCAGTTATTTCCTCCACACCTCTGTTGACTTCTGTAACTTTGCCATCCAGGTCAATAACAAAGATACCCTCGTTAATGGCTTCAAACATCAGACGCAGTTTTTGTTCGCTCTCCCGTAGCGCCTCCTCTATTTGTTTGCGCTCAGTTATATCTCTCATTACAACAAGGATATCGGTTGGATTGCCCTTGGCGTCCTTCAGGAGGGCAGTGCTGAGTTCCGCTTTAAATTCCTCTCCTGAGCGATGTTTAAATGTCCATGATCTGCCGGTGACAAGCCCTTCACTAAAAAGCTGGGTCATATCATTCATAGCAAGGTCGCGGTCTTTCTCGGCGATAAAGTCGAATCCGTTCATTCCCAAGACGTCTTCTTTTTTACTATATCCGAACATACGGAGCAGAGCTTCATTTGCGTCTTTGAAAATTCCTTCCAAGTCAGTGACCACAACGCCATCTGCCATGGATGCAAACATGGTTCGCAGCTTTTCCTCGGAATTCTTGAGCGCGTTTTCCATACGCTTGCGCTCGGTAATGTCCCGCGCAATGCCCATTACCTCCAGTACACCCTTTCTTTTGATCGGGAAGCTCACCGCCTCAACAATAATCCTGTCTCCGTTCTTCTTAACCAGTTGGACTTCATACGGGTATCCGCTTTTTCCTTCTTCGATGCCTTTCAAACCTTCGATCACACCTTCAATCTGGTCTGCTGGAAGAATTCCCGTTTCGAGTATATTCTTGCCAACTATCTCATCGCGCGAGTATCCGCTGATCTCCAGTGCTTTTCTATTTATATCTGTGAGTTGTCCCTGCATGTTGTGGGCAAAAAGAATATCAGGCACATTTTCGAAAAAGCCCCTCAATCGCTCTTCGCTTTCTCTTAATTCTTCATATGCACTGGCAAGCTCAGTTGTGCGTTCTTGCACCATCCGTTCGAGGTTTTCCTTGTGCTCCTGTAATTCCTTCTCGATGCGTTTGCGCTCGGTGATATCCCGGGCGATGGCTATAACCTCAATTTTCTCACCATGAACTATGGGCACGCCCCTTACCTCAACAAAGATATGAGAGCCGTCCTTGGCTATAAGTTCATATGGCATCAGCTCGGTTGCTTTACCCTGTTTATAATTCTCGAGCCTTGGTATTGTCTTGGTAAGCGATTCGGGGGTGAACATGCCCGATTCGGTAAAGGTTTTACCCAGCATTTCTTCTTTAGAATAGCCCAGCAGTTCTTCACCCCTTTTATTACCTGAGATAAACCTGCCGTTAATGTCGTATGTGAATATCACGTCAGGGGCATTATCTATTAATGCTCTCGAACGCTGCTGGCTTTCTGTCAGTGCTTGCTCCAGACGTTTGCGCTCGGTGATATCGCTGGAAATTATTCCGATGCCGTCAGCTATCTTGAAGGCCTTTATTGAAAGATATGTGTCTCCGTATATGGGATCCGCCTTGAAATCTTCAATGATTAGGGGTTCTCCCGTGTCTAAGACGTGTTTGTATTTCTCGTATCGGCCTGATTCCTCGACGCAAGGTATCATGTCTTTTATATTCTTGCCGATGACAACCGATTTCTGAGTGCCGGCAGGGTGATACTTGAGCGTGGCGTTGTTGATATATACTAAATTGAGGTTTGAGTCCCACATGCTGAACGAGTCGGTTGCTGATTCGACGAAGTTTTCGAACATGCCATGATATAAGGATGAAATCTTGCCGCTGGTAGCCGCTGAGGCTTCAAGTTCGGCGATTCGCTTTCTTGCTTGAGCCAGCTCTTGTACCAGCTGTTCCCTGGTCTTTTCCTTCTCACCCATGATGCACCTCGGTTAAACGAAATAATCGCTGTTTCGATTCAATTATGCCCAAGAAGTTTTACTGCTAAATGGCACGATTATCAAATGAAAGGGTCTCGGTGGGTAGTATTTTACAACAAAGTATTAAGAAGGTATAGTGGATATTTTCGTATTAACCGCCATTGAGTAGCACCCGCCGCAGCTCAAACAATGCGTGGTACGTAGCGCGGCGCTTCACCTGGTGCCGCAACGGCGGGTAGCGGCCCTCTATCATCTTAGTTTCTTTTCCATTGTCGATAGCTATGAACACGGTTCCAGCAGGCTTGCCTTCCATCTCTGTCGGTCCGGCCACGCCGGTGATGCCGATACCGATATCGGCTTTAAGTCGTTCCCTTGCAGCCCGCGCCATGTCGGCGGCGACCTCGGGGCTAACTGCCCCATGGCGCGCGATCAGGTCGGGGGCAACGCCGCTGGCGACCTTAGCTTCATTCGTGTAAGTGACAAAACCGCCTTTGAAGTATTCGGAGCTGCCAGGGATATCGGTGATGGTGTTGGCCAACAGCCCACCGGTGCACGACTCCATCACGGCTAAACTCAAGCCTTTTTCGCTCAGGAGTTTGCCCGCGATTCCCTCTAGAGTTTCGTCATCGTATCCCCAGATGATATCGCCGATAAGAGAGCGCACCTTGCCTTCGTGACTCGATATCATGGCTCGCGCCTCCTCTGTCGATGCGGCTTTGGCGGTGAGCCGCAGGTGAATGCCGTCGGGCTTGGCGTAGATGCCGATGGAGGGGTTTGCCGATGAGAGCAGCGGGGCAACTTTCTCGGCGACACCGGATTCGGTCATGGTCAGCGTTTTTATCGTTCTTGAGATAATGATATCGGTTTGGATGAGATTACGGAGGTTATGGAGGACCTCCTTCTCCCACATGTGCTGCATCTCGGCGGGAGGGCCCGGCATGGCGATGAGGATGTGGGGTTTCTGGGAGATTTTCCCAGAGCCTTCCTTCAACCCCCTTAAATCCCCCAAGAATGGGGATTTTTTATAAATCTGAGGGACACCCTCAGTCTCCCGGCAGAAAGCATCCTGCACCTCTTTTGGATCGGCCTCTTTGCCTCGACCCTTTTTCTCTATCCACCAGCCGGGGGCGCTGCCCCTGAGGTTGGGGATGGCGCGTGCCGAGGGGATAAGCATCACCTGCTTGAGGTTGTTCTCGGGCATGACGAATTTGCGGCTGGAGAAGAAATGGCGCAGCTTGCGCTCCAGTTCAGGGTCGACCTCAGGCTCCTCATTAAATATGGCTGCTATGGCCTCGCGTGTGAGGTCGTCCTCGGTAGGCCCCAGCCCGCCGGTGGTGAGCACGATATCGGAGCGGCTCCAAGCGCGCTCGAGGCATTCTTTGAGTCGTCCCAGGTTATCGCCGACCTGGGTGACCCACAGGAGGTCAATGCCAAGTAGTGGGAGCTGCGAGGCGAGGTAGGAGGCGTTGGTATCCGTGATCTCGCCCAGGAGCAGCTCGGTGCCGATGGAGATTATCTCAGCTTTCATTGCTGCTTCAGAGAGATCCTCGTTCCATAAATATCATCGTTGCCGTTGCGTTTGTCCTCCCACACCACCAGGTCGCCTGATATGGCCGGCAGCGTCTGGTCAGTGGGCGCGGTGCAGATAGCGAACTCCGTTGCGGTGTCTATGTTGTAGCCGTAGATGTCCCATTCGCCGTTGCGATTATCCTGCCACACTACAAAGTCTCCGCAGACGATAGGATTGCGCTGTTCGGATGCGTTAGCGCAGATGACAGTCTCGATATTCGTAGTCACATTGTATGCATAGATATCCCAGTTGCCGTTGCGGTCGTCCTCCCATACGATGATAGCTTTATCTATAAACGGGTTTTGCTGGGCGGACACGTTGGTGATGATGGGGAACACTGCTTCGTCAGGGTCGGTGATCGACATATTGCGTGCGAATAGATCGAGGTTGCCGTTGCGGTTATCGATCCAGACAGCTATGTCGCCCGATACGGAGGGAGAAACCTGGCGGTGCGCATCGTTGCAGATAGTGAACTCCTCCTTAGTGCTGAGGTTATACCCGTAGATGTCCATGTCCCACTTGTAGTAATAGCGGTCGTCTTCCCAGACCACTGTTGCGCCGTCTGTGGCCTGGTTATTCTGC
>CAZWOG010000046.1:0-6378 GCA_964635685.1 uncultured Dehalococcoidales bacterium
AAGCTAAAGATGGTAAATGGATGCAGAAAGCTGCAGCTTCTATTAAACGTAGAGGGACAAAAGGTAAATGTACACCTATAAGTAAGAAATCCTGCACAGGAAAAGCTAAAACTTTAGCTCTTACGTTCAAGAAAATTGCTGCTAAACGTAAATCTAAATAATCATGTCTAAGTTAAATCCACAAAATGCTACAGCTTATGTAGGTCCTGGTGTACTACGTAAAGGTGGTAAAATTACTCCTGTTCCTAATGGTCCTCTTGTAAAAAAAAAGGGTCCATTCAAAGGAAGTACATTGAGAAGTGGTGGTCGTATTAAGAAAGCTCAGAATAGTGCTGTAGTAGATGAAATAAAGGAGAAAAACAGACTTAGACAAAATCTTGCAGATTTTAGAAACAAAGTTGATAGTGCACAACTCACTCCTGAATTACGTAGAGAAAAAGATTCTCTTACAAATTTATTAAAAAACTTTTCTACAAATCAAAGAGTGCAAGCTACAGGTCTCACTCCTGCTCAATTAGCTGCGAATGATCAAAAGTTAAAAGAAAAAAATGCAAGAAAGCCTGATGTAGTAGATCAGAGCTGTGAAAAAAGAGGTCTTCCTACTAGTGGTGAAGGATGTTCTGGATCAGCGAGAAAAAATGCAAAAAGATTGAAAGACGAAAGAAACAGAAAAAATGGTGGAACTATGAAAAAAGCTAAATCTGGAGGAATGATTAAACGTGCTGATGGTTCTTATTCTAAACGTGGATTGTGGGACAACTTGAGAAGCAAAGCAGCTCAGAATAAAAAAACTGGCGCAAAACCTAAATCTCCTACTAAAGCAATGTTGACACAGGAGAAAAAAATAAAGGCTAAAGGAAAATGATATTAGATATTAGTAATGAACATAAACAAAAATACTTTTCTCAGAAAGAGAAAGGAGGAGTTGTTTATAAAATTACTAATCAAATTGATGGTAAGTTCTATATAGGAAGTACAAACAATCTGATAAAAAGGTATTATACTCACATTCATGATATACGTTCTGTTAGAAATACTTGTGTAAAACTAATTAGAGCAGTTAATAAACATGGAGAAAATAACTTCACCTTTGAAATTTTATGTGAATGTTCTACTGAAGAAATACTAAAGACTGAACAAAGTTATATAGATAGTTTAAATCCTACTTATAATATTGCTAAAATTGCTGGAAGTAATCTTGGAATCAAAAGAACAGAAGAAGTCAAACTTAAAAAATCTATATCCCAAAAAGAAAATTGGAAAGATGATGACTATAGAAGTAAACATTTAGAAAATTTATCAAAGAATTGGAAAAGTGGAGCTTCTCACAAAATGGCCAAGCTTACAGAAGAACAAGTAATTGAAATTAAAAAACAATTAGCAAGTGGTCTTCTTCCTAAACAGGTAGCAGACAAACTTGAACTTAGTTATTACTCTATAAAAGATATTCATAGAGGAAAGACTTGGAAAAATATAAACATTTAAATCTAAGAAATAATGGCAAGCGCAGCATGGCAACGTAAAGAAGGAAAGAATCCTTCAGGTGGACTTAACGCTAAAGGAGTGGCAAGTTATAGACGTGCTAACCCTGGCAGTAAGCTAAAGACTGCTGTAACCACCAAACCCTCTAAACTTAAAGCTGGAAGTAAGGCTGCAGGAAGACGTAAGTCATTTTGTAGTAGAATGTCAGGGATGAAGAAGAAACTCACAAGTGCTAAGACAGCAAAAGATCCTAATTCAAGAATCAATAAATCTCTACGTAAGTGGAATTGTTAAACATTTAAAAAAATATCATGGCAACAATGAAAAAAGGAAGATCATCTAAATCTTCTAAAGCATCTTCCAAAGCTGCTCCTAAAAAAATGATGAAAAGACCATCTAAAACAAAAGCTACTGAACAACAAGCTCCTGTTGGTCCTCCTGCTGCTCCTATGCAACAACCACCACAAACTCCAGTGGGAACTCCTCCTCCTGGTGCAAATGGTCCATTAATGAAAAAAGGTGGAATGATTAAAAAGAAAGCACAAGCTGGTACAACATTAGGTAAAACATTACCTGTTCCTGGACCTATGAAATCTGGTGGTAAAATGAAGAAAGCTAAAACAGGAACTTCATTAGGAATGAAATCTGTTAAAGCTGGATATGATAAAAACTCTGGAGTAACAAGAGCTGATTTTGTTTCAATAGGTAAAGGTACAGCTAAGTCTGGTAAAACAATTAAGAAAGCATTTCTTGGTAGTATGTTAGGAGGAGCTGCATCTAATTTAATAGGTGGTATTGTTGGTGGAAAAGGAAAATCTTCTAGTGGAAATAGTAATTTATCAAAAATTGCAATGAGAAACACTGCAGATGCTATGCCAAGACCTATAGGAGGAGCTGCTAAAAGTGGTAAAACTGTTAAGAAAGCTGGGATGAAAAACTCAGCAATGAAATCAGGTGGTTCAATGAAGAAATGTCGTTATGGCTGCAAGTAAATCAATGACTTCTGGTAAAGCTAAGAAGAGTGGAGCACCAAGAAAAGCTCCTAAGGTAAAACCTCCTAAACCCATTAATGGGAATTATATGAGAGAGTCTGATGTTATTCGTAAGAGAACAAATGCTCAACAACCTATGACATCTAAAAGATTATCAAAATAACAAAGCCCCCTTGATTGGGGCTTTTTTTATTTGTGTATGATAAGTAGTTTATTGTGATGTGTCTGGTAGAATTCTTTACACGGATAGTTGAGTGCTTTGATTTCTGCAATCATCTTGTATTCATCTAACTGTGCAGCATGTAGATCTTCTATAATGTACACACCACCTTCTTTTAGATAGGGATAGAGAGTTTTGAAGCTTGTAACTATGTGTTCACCATAGTGAGAACCATCATCAACAATGATATCAAAGTCTCCTCCATGAATTCTAACACATTCTTCTAAGTGTTTGGGATTGTTCTGATCTCCAATGAATATGTGTACATTCTCTTTTTCAAACTTTTTAGCCTCTGGATTGATATCATACCCTATTAGTTCTATATCAGGGAAATATTCATTCCACATCTCAAGAGATGCTCCAGGAAATCTAGGATCTGCAACACCTATCTCTAACATCTTTACATGTCCTTTAGAATATTCATTCAATAGGTCATTATAAAACCCAGTGTAATGATGTCCATAATCCATACTGCCCTTGTCAGTACCTATTCTATTTGCGATTTGTGTTAATCTGTCCATAGTAATCATTTTTAAAATGTGGTTTTAGAACTATCTCTCCTTTAGTGTTGTCTAACACTCTGTCTGCTTCAGCTAATATCTTTTCATTAGTCTGTTTGCCCATACCTGATATATGTAAGGTGTTCATTCCCCATCTATATATCATTGTATGTTTGAGCTTTGACTCATATATCTTCCCACCGTGGTGGAATGTAATATCTGCATCCTCATCTCCACTCTTATCAGGAAACGTAATTCTATCTAAATAAGCTTTAGTGTAGATGTTTCCATTGTTTATATTGGAATTCTCTCCTTCGTATTTATTGTGTACAAAGAAATACATTCCTTGGCTTCTGTAGATATCATATCCAGGATTAACTAGTATATCTATCTTGGCATTGTTCAGAGCCCATGGAGCAAGAAGATCATCATCATCTAATCTATAGATGTGATTATACTTACACTGTTTGTATCCCCATTCAAGCTTAGCAGCTATAGAAGGAAATCTTTCTTTATGATTAATAATCCTTACTTTAGGATGATCATAGACATAATCTACATCAGGATTGTCATTTATAATGACCATTTCACAATCTGGTGTGAGTTCTTGTGCAAGAAATGATTGAATTGCTTCTTCTAACAAGTGATGTCTCTTGTAGGTAATAGTTAAAACTGATATCATTTTGGTTGTATTAATCCGTTACTGAAATAAGTTGGTAAAATTGTCCAATCCTTGCAATACATGTCTGCCCAATTCTGTGGTGCTTCAGGACCAAACCATGTTTGTGGTGCAATAACAATCTTTCCAGGATGTCTAGAGAGATATGCAGCCCACCAACTGAATGATGAGTTAGATATGATGAAGTGATGACACATGGCCATGATCCATAATTGCTCATGACTCTTCCATTCTTCAAGATAGATTGCATTAGGTAGGTTTAGATGTTCCTTACACCATGGAATATCATCGCTAGCAATTAGGTATTGCTTAGAAGGAACTAAGTGTAAAGCTTTGAATATGTATTCTGGTGATACTGTAGGGTGATAATTGGGGTAGTGAAGATAATCTCCTCTTCGAACATTGATTACTGTCACCTCTGTAGTAAAGATGACAGGAATCTCTGTAAGTATTCTTCTAATGAATTCCAACGGTGGACCAAACAAACTCTTTATGTTCTCGCTATATCTTTCAAAGAATTTTTCACTCTGATAATAACCTACATATATAGTGTGTTTGTCATTTGATGGAACTTTTGGATTACAATTATGATTCTCAACAAATTCATCTATAAAGTCAAACTTACTAAAGACGTTCTGAGAATAATCATTTCCTTCATACACTAGTTGGTTCTTGGCAATAACCATTTGTTTATTGTGATTTAACCCTTGCACATATGCATGTGCCACCATAAACATGTTATTACCAAGTCTCCCCCCTAGCGCAGGAACTATGTAGTCCTTGTTTAACATTTTACCAGATGTAAATAATATCGAATATAGAAACTAACATCACTTCTTCATCATCTGATAAAGGAATAACTACAGCTTTATCTCTTAAAGCAGATGGATCTACTAACACTTCACAACCAACAACAAGATCTGGATCTGTAATAGCTGTTCCTACACTGTGTACTTTAAGTCTGCTCATTTTCTTAAGCAACTCTTTCTGTAAAGCTTCTTTTGTATTCTCATCTACAATCACTTTACTCTCCTCTTTCTTTGGCATCTCTAAGTAGATGCGGTTTCCTAATAATTTTCCCATTTTATCCTTTGTATTCAGTTATATTAATAAATCTTTGTGCGTCCTCTGCATTCAATACAATTTCTGATTGAACAGTTTCACGAACACTTTTATATCCTTTCATCTTATTAGTTTTAATATCGATGTCTGGTTGTTGTGTAACTCTTTCATTGAAATCATCTAGAATTACAATAAGATGTCCATCAACATCAGTTAATGTTCTGATCACTTTGTTAATGTTTAAAGAAGCTACATACTCCTTTTCGCCAATTGTGGCTTTGTAAAAAAATTGGTTTTTCATATTACTATTTATTAATGTTTATTTCATCTAGGATTTGGTTATACATTTTCAATGGCATGTTGCCAGATTGTCTATGTACTTCTTTTCCGTCTTTCAAGAACACAAGCGTTGGTACACTTCTGATGCCATACTTTCTAGGAGTCTCTTGATCTTTATCTATATCGATGTTGGTAATACCTTCTACATCTTTTAATGTTTGAGCTAACACTCTACATGGTCCACACCATGATGCACTGAATTTTAATACTTCTACACTCATTGTTTTAATTATACTCGTTATCTAATATTTTACCTACTAAATCACTTCTATGATTAGCTTTAAGTTTGATCCATTCTATACCATCTATCTTCTTAGAGATGTCTATTGCATAAGATAGACCTGTATAGCTCTCTCTGATGTCCTTTTGTTCGTTATCACCGTTGATAATAATCTTCCCAGTTTTACCAAGTCTTGTTAGGATAGCGAGCATTTCCCCTTTTGACAGGTTTTGTGCTTCTTCCACCACAAGAATATCATCAATAGTTTTACCACGAATAAACTGAACAGGATAAGCAGTGATCTTCTTAGCCTTAACCAGTTCTTGAATCTTAAGCCTATCATAACATTTTTCTAAATTTTCTTGGAATGCTTCTAGATAGGGATTAAACTTATCTTCTAGATCTCCTGGTAAGAACCCTAATGAATTACCCACCTCAATTGTGGCTCTTGTAACATATACATGATCGCATTGCTTCTTCATTAGAAAATCTAAAGCTGCCTGAGCACATATTAAAGACTTACCACTTCCTGCTCTACCTGTAACGATAACTATTTGGTTATCGATAATTAGTTGTTTGGCGAGCTTTTGTTCTTCGTTGAGAGTAACATTGTATTTAATGTCACTCTTTCTTTCCCTGTTAGGTTCTTTCATATTTGGTCAATAAATGATTACGTCTTTTATTCACCTCTTCATATCTATATATGTCGTTCTCAACATTAGAATGCTCCTCTAGGGTCAAAAGTATGATATTTTCTTCATCAAAACAAGCTTCAGGATATTTTTCTTTAGGAAGGATGTGATGGAAGTATGTGCTCATAGCCTCAGATCCAAGATATACACCACTTATTTCACTATAATGAGACTTCTTCTTCCAGATAGATA
>CAZWOG010000047.1:0-6263 GCA_964635685.1 uncultured Dehalococcoidales bacterium
GATTCTGGCAGTGAGATAGGCCAGCGCATTCATCAGATCGGTACGAATTGATTTTATAGAACTCGACAGGTTTCCCTTGAGGCCCTGCATGGCGACTCTAAGGCTCGCCGCTGTTTTAGCTCGGATGATGTCGAGGACTGATTCCGCTTGCGCCAGGTCGATCCTGCCGTTAAGGAACGCTCGTAGGGTGAACTCTCCGGGATTTGCCAGCCGCGCGCCGTGCTTGAGTAATAACTCCAATATCGCTTGCAGTGGTATGGGGCCGCCGTGGCAGTTTATCTCAACCACATCTTCTGCCGTGTAGGTATGTGGTGCCGCCATGTAGCAGGTTAATACCTCGTCAACCGTCTCCTTGGTATTTGGATTGATTATATAGCCGTGAATAAAGCGATGGTCCGCCAGCTTTTCTGTGAATAGCTTGCTTGCTATCGATAGCGCTTCCGGGCCGCTTAGACGCACGATGCCGATACCGCCCTCTCCTATAGGTGTCGATATAGCAGCGATAGTATCATTATACATAGCGTGGTAAGTATACAACCTGTATGTCGTATGGGCAAGATTTGAGGCTGCAGGTCTTTATAATGTAGCTCTGTGTAGTGTATACTACTTTAACTAGCTAAAGAAACAGCGCATGCAACAAACTGACAGCAAGCAGAGAAAACGCCTCGGGATGAGCCGCAACGTCTTTGTTTTCGGCTGGGTGAGTTTCTTCACGGATGTCTCAAGTGAGATGATATTTGCTGCATTCCCACTCTTCTTATCAAGTGTATTAGGTGTTAGTACATCTCTTATTGGCTTGATCGAGGGAATGGGAGATAGCGCTGCAAATATCTTCAAGATAGCCAGCGGCTGGTTCAGCGACAAGATCGGCGAACACAAATGGATGACCGCTGCAGGGTATGGATTGTCTACAATCGTCAAGCCATTTCTGCTGATTGCTTCAAGCTGGGGATCGGCGATGGTCATTCGCGTACTCGAGCGCACAGGCAAAGGCATACGCATCGCGCCCCGCGATGCCCTAATTGCTGATTGTACCACTGATGGAACGGCAGGACGCGGCTTCGGCTTTCAGAAGGCGATGGATAGCTTCGGCGCTATGGTAGGCATTGCCATTGCTGCAATTGTAATATACTTTCTTCTTGGCCCTGATACAGTGTTGATCACTCCAGGAGTCTTCCATTGGCTGGTCATTATCGGGGTGATACCGGCGGCGGTAGCGGTATTCCTTATAGTCTTCTTTGTTAAGGAAAAGAGAGCATCCCGTGCGGAGCGTGAAGCTGCTAACCATATACCTCAGCCAAAGGTATTGGATAAACGCTTTGTGATATTTCTCGTAGTAATGACGTTGTTTAACCTGGGCAACTCCGCCGATGCCTTTCTCGTCCTGCGAGCCAACAATGTTGGTATAGCATTGTTTTATATCTTCCTAATGCTCATTATATTCAAGCTAATCTATGCTATAGTATCCTACCCTGTAGGTAAACTCTCGGATAGAGTGGGGCGGAAATGGCTTATCATCGCAGGGTGGGGCATATATGTAGGTACCTATATAGGGCTGGCGCTTGCATCTGAAGTTTGGCATATTGTCTTGATCACTGTTACTTATGGGCTTTACAGCGGCTTGGCTGATGGGGTGAGCAAGGCGTTCGTTTGTGATATTGTTCCGCCACGGAGGCGAGGGGTGGCATATGGGCTGTACCATGGCATGGTCGGGTTTGCTGTGCTTCTTGCCAGCGTCATCGCCGGAGTGTTATGGGATAAGATTAATCCATCAGCGGCATTCTACTTTGGCGCTGCGATGTCCGGACTGGCCATGATTGGCATGATATTCTTCATTAAAGAGTTGCACATGCCGGCGAAATAGTATAGCATCTAGTTCAGGAGGCAATTATGGAAAGTCGAGTGGCTATTTTCATTGACGGCAGTAATCTTTATCATGCGTTACGCTCGAATTTTGGACGCCACGACATCAATTTCGCCGAGTTCGCTAATAGACTGTGCGGGAATCGTTTCCTGTTCCGCACATATTACTATAATATATTACAGAGTTCGAGTGTCAGAGCAGATGGAATTCGCGAGCAGCAGGATTTTCTGAACGCTCTGCGCGAGACGCAGTATTTGGAGGTCAGGCTGGGGACTACGAAATTATCGCAGGGGGTGGCGGTGGAGAAGGGTGTTGATGTAATGCTTGCGACGGATTTACTGCATTTCGCGTGGAACAATCTATATGATGTTGCTGTGCTGGTGAGCGGTGATTCTGATTATGCTTATGCCTTGCAGGCTGTAAAAAACATGGGTAAACATGTGGAAGTGGCATATTTTGAGAATAATATATCAAAAGACTTACTGGATATCTCGGACAAGAGGCACCTGCTTGATATGAAGTTTTTCAAGGGATTGTGGACAGGCAAAGTCCCTCCGTATCACCGCAAACGTAAGATGCGTCCGATGGGAAAAGTGCTACCACCTAAGAATGGCTAGATAATTTGAGCTTTGCATGCAATGTAGTATTATTTATACAATCGAATGCTGCTATGGTGGAATAGAGGTGGACTATGAAAGACAAAGTATTGTTCGCTAGTTTAAAAGGGAAGAATAAATTTAAGGGCCCCAAGGAGCTACGGTACTGGATAGCAGCTATTTCTTATTTAATTATTTTCTCCCTCTCGATCTTATGCCTTGTTGCTTATTTACCTAGCTTGCCTGATGAAATACATACAAATACTATGATTTTTCTAATCGCTGTACTGATCATCGGTACGGTAGCGTTCGGATGGGAGACGCTGCAGTGGCGAAAGAGACGGGCGCAGGAAGGTCAACCCAATGTCGAGGACATTATCAACAGTGTCAATAAGGATTTAGACAATAGCCATTAGGTGTGTGGTTAATCGGGGATGAAGACTCTATCCACCGAGTAGGACATTATCGATAAGCTGCGTTTTGCCGATCTTGACTGCCATGGAGACCAGCGCTGTGCGGTTGATCATATCTAATTCCACGAGTGTCTGCGGGTCCGCTACGCTTATATAATCGATTGCAGCCAGCGGTTCCTTTTGTATAAGAGCTGACATTTCACTCCGTAACTGGGATGCATCCCTTTGTCCGTTCTCCCACTGCCCCCGTGCCAGGCTAAGCGCCTGCCATAATACTACAGCTGCTTTGCGTTCCTCAGGGTTGAGATGGATATTACGGCTGCTCATAGCGAGTCCGTCGGGTTCGCGTACGGTTGGGCCTGCCACTATCTTTACGTTCATGTTCAGGTCATTCACCATTTTCTGGATGACTGCCAGTTGCTGGGCGTCTTTCTGGCCGAAATACGCTTTATCGGGCTCTACAATATTAAACAGCTTAGCTACTACAGTTGTAACACCTTTGAAATGGCCGGGACGGATCTTGCCTTCCAGCCTGTCGGTGATATCTTTGACCTCTACCCAGCTGTTAAATCCCTCGGGATAAATATCTTCGGGAGTGGGCATGAAGACCAGATTTACTTTTTCCTTCTGCAGCATGGCGAGGTCGCGTTCAGTATCGCGTGGGTATGAAACAAAGTCTTCAGTAGGGCCGAATTGAGTGGGATTAACAAATATACTGACAACTACCGAAAGGTTTTCGGTGCGGGCACGGCGAATCAAGGTCAGGTGCCCTTCGTGGAGGTATCCCATAGTAGGTACAAACCCTACGGATCCTATTAATTTCTCGCGATGTGCTTTTAGCTGTTGTGCTTTCTCTATTACTTTCATTTCATTGATGGATGTCAGATCTAATATTCAGATTGTAAGGGCTATTTCTTTTTGGGTGGCAGAAGTGAAGCAATGAAATCATCGAGCTTCATAGCGCTAAGAGTGATGGTATCTAGGGTTCCGCGAGAGCCCAGCTCTACCGCTACTCTGGAGATAGTCTCATTATCGGGTGCTTCCAGTATATTAACAAAATCATATTCACCGAGGGTGGCATACTGCTGTAATATTTTGGCTCCCATGGCTTCTACTTCTTTGTTTACTTCTTTGATCCTGTGAGGGCGCTCCTTAACTGTCTTCCTGCCCCATACAGTGAGTTTGCTTAACATTACATAAATAGCCATTGCGCCTCCTTTAAGATATGGATTGCCGTAACCTGTTGCCCTGCGTTGGCGTATAATGTACCAATTTTACTGCTGTGCTTCAATTTGTGCAAGCACTGCTTTGTCCATTTCATAACTCTGCTTAGACGTGGGGAATTTCCCGGACCTGACTTCTGATATATAATCGGATACTGATGTGGAAATGGATTCGCTGAGCTTGGCATATTGTTTGGCATGCTTGGGGACGAAATCGGTATACATTCCTAGAAGGTCGTTGATTACCTGCACTTGGCCATCGCAGTGTTTCCCGGCGCCGATGCCTATGGTCGGCACGGAGACTCGTTCGGTAATCAGCTTTGCCAGTGGTGTGGGGACACACTCGAGCACTATAGAGAAAGCTCCTGCATTCTCCAGTGCTTTAGCGTCATTGAGTAAGCGAGCTGCAACTTCTGCGGTTTTTCCCTGTACCTTGTATCCGCCCAATTGATGTATCGACTGTGGTGTTAATCCTATATGCCCCTGAACAGGAATACCGGCTGCTACAATGCGGCTTACTTTTTCAGCAACCGTTTCGCCCCCCTCAAGCTTTACTGCCTGGGCTCCTCCCTCTTGAATAAAACGGGCTGCATTGCGAAGGGCGTCCTCTATTGATATATGATATGTCATAAATGGCATATCACCAATTATTAAAGCATGTTTGGTCCCGCGAACAACTGCTTTGGTGTGGTGGATCATTTCGTCCATCGTTACCGGAATCGTGGATTCATATCCCAGTACCACCATGCCCAGACTGTCGCCAACCAGTATTATAGGCATCCCCGCCTCATCGACGAGCTTGGCCATGGAATAATCGTAAGCAGTGACCATGGCGATCTTCTCGCCCTGCTTCTTCATCTCTTTTATCTGGCTGGCTGTAATTCTCATGCCAGAACAGGTTCCTTTTGAACTATCCTGTTTTTCTCGTTGACATAGACGAGCTTAGGCTTTACATGTTTTGCTTCCTCTTCGGTGACGATGTTGTATGCGATGATGATCACCTTGTCACCGGGTTGTACAAGTCTGGCAGCTGCACCGTTCAAACAGATGACTCCGGAATTCCGCTTCCCGGCGATTGTATATGTTTCGAGCCGGGCGCCATTGTCAACGTCAACGACATGGACCTTCTCGTACGGCAATATATCGGCAGCTTCCATGAGCGCCTCATCTATAGTTATGCTGCCCTCATAGTTCAGATTGGCATCAGTAACTCGCGCGCGATGGATTTTGCCTCTCAGCATCTCTCTCATTCTGTTTCTCCTTAAGCAGTGTCTTCAAGGTATCCGCTGTCTTTTTATCTATCTTTCCTTTTGCTAAAGCTACTGGAATAGTCTGGAGTCCCATCTCCAAGTATGCAGATAGGGCTTCAGTGGATGATTGTTCCAGAGCGGAAATGTGTTTGCTGATTGTGCCCGTATCTCCCCGGGCAATAGGTCCGGTGAGACATTCGGGGATACCGATGTTGCTGATGTTGTTTAGAGTTCCTTTAAGCAGTGGCATCAAAGCCTGTGTTGCCTGCTCAGGATCCATACCGAATGATTTCCAGAGGTCAGTTGCTAACTTAACCAGCGTTATCAAGTAGTTACAGGAGAGCACGGCTGCTGCATGGTATAGTACTTTATCGCCGGGCTTAAGCTTGACCCAGTTTCCTTCTAGTGCGACAGCCATATCTCGTAATATCGAGAATAGCGGTTCGTCGGCCTCTATGCCGAAGGTAGAGCCAGGTATATTATCGATCGCCTGGGACACGCTGGCGAAGGTTTGGAGAGGATGAATAGCACCTGTATTTGCACCGTCTCCCCTGGCCGGGGCTAAGATATCAAGCGATGCAGCCCCGCTGCAGTGAACGACACTCTGTCCACTATGCCATTTAAGGCTGGCTGCTATCGGAGCTATGAGGTCGTCCGGGGTGGTGATAAATGTGAGATCAACATTATCAGCTACATCTTGATTTTTCTGATATATCCTGCAATCTGGGACCATGTCCGCAAATCGCCGGGTGGAGGATAGAGTTCTATCTGATGCAGCTACTATCGGGTAGCCTTGTGCATGCAACTTCACTGCCAGCGCCGTGCCCGTTGTGCCGGTGCCGATGAAGCCGATCTTTGGTTTAGAGCTATTTTGCTTGCTCATATTTAAACACCTACTGATTTATTCAGGTATTCTT
>CAZWOG010000048.1:0-6202 GCA_964635685.1 uncultured Dehalococcoidales bacterium
GCAACGGGTCAAAACCTGCTCCGTTTCTTAGTAGGATTGGAACTCAATTTCGATTAAACAATTAGCCAAAATGTTCAGGTTGCACATTTCATCGTTTCGTTTGATCTCATCTAATCGTTCGAACCCGCGTCACTTGGGGGCACTAGATAGCCAATTGGCTAGCTGATCATATCAAGTCGTTCTCATTCCAATGGTACTAAATTAAAAAGTGGTACAATTATTTTAGGCAGGTCATCCTCACTAATTGATTGAGGGAGTATATCTATGAAGTTCGAACCACGTTTTGAATCGATCATCAACAATGTGTTCGACGGTCACGGGCCGGACAAGGAGGAATGTGTTTACTTGCTAGGATTCGATCCACATTCGCTAGAATCGACCTATATGATGTCGATAGCCAACAACATAAGCCGAAAGAAAACTGGGAATGCCGGTATTATATATGCTCAGATCGGGATTGATGTTGCGCCCTGCAGGGCAAATTGTCAATTCTGTTCCTTTGCTCAGGAACACTTTAATCTGCAGCCAAAGCGTATGAACATGCAGGAGATCTCTGAATGTGTGCATGCCCTTGCTGATGCCGGTGACCTCTTCGGACTCTTCCTAATGACGATCCACGACTTCGACATGGACTACCTCCTCGAGGCCGTGAAGGTCACGCGGGCCGCTCTGCCTTCGTATTCTCCGGTCTGGGTCAATGTCGGAGATATGTCGGTTAAGGAGGCACAACAGCTAAAGGAAGCTGGGGTGGAGGGGGCATATCATGTTCTCAGACTTCGCGAGGGGGAGGATACCAACCTGGACCCAAAGGAGCGGCTCAAGACATTTGACGCAATACAAGAATCAGGATTGTCATTATACACGTGCTGCGAACCTATAGGCCCTGAGCATTCTGCGCAGGAGATTGTTGATCGTGTTTTCCTCAGCATTGAATATGGTGCAATTCAGCTATCGGCAGCGCGACGCGTCATGATTCCAAACCTGCCCATCGCAGAGAGGGGACAAATCAGTCAGCTTAGGCTAGCGCAGATTACTGCCATTCTCACGCTTATCTCAGTTTCATTTCCCCAGATTGCGACGGTCGCGTGTCACGAACCCAACCTGCTTGGACTAACCGCGGGTTCCAACGTTGTAGCTGTGGAAATTGGTGGTAATCCGCGGGATGAGGTCACTAACACCGCCGAAAACCGAGGCCTTTCGATGAATGATTGCCGACGGATGCTCTTCGAAGCAGGCTATACGTCGATAATAACGAGTGAACCCAAAGCGATCCCTCTTACAGCGGAATATCTACGCAAGCTTGGAGCTTGACTGTGACCTTACAGTGGTATCAGAGACGGCTCAGATCAGCTACATGCATGTGACTCGGGTGGATTGGCGGGGCTGCTATACAGCTAACATAGCATAGCGGTGTGTATTGCTGGCTTAAGTAGAGAACCATTCACCCCAGCGGTGGCTTGTAGAACTTCATTTCACCATTCACTAATTCAGCTACAATCCCAACGTTCGAACTCGCGTCACTTAGGGGCACGAAACAGCCGATAGCCATTGCTTAAAAGTGGCGCAATTACTGAGGACAAGTAACGGATATTGATAAAGCAGCTCTTTTTACGCAAAAAAATAACAAAGCGCCACACCACTTATCATATTGCTTTGTTATTTTTTAATTGTGATTATCTGTAGGTTAAGACTTTCCGATTCGGTATACTTTTGTGCCGCATTTCAGGCACACTCCCTGTGTAGCTGGCCGACCGTTCTTCATCTTAATCGACCTAGGGTTCTTGATCTCCACCTTTTTTCGGCACTTCATACAATAAGCTTGCATTCCTTCCTCCTTATTAATTTGAACTGAGCATTAACGTTACTTACTGTTATTACTTTTTGGGAGTCTCAGCAGGTTTGTCAGCGGGTTTATTCTTTTTCTTGCAGCATAAAGCTAAGATTTTCTTAAGACACATCTAAATCCTCCTTTCTGCCTTTTCCCCCAGGAAAGTCTCTCCCTCTTCAGAGGGCACTGCTGTTTGCATCTATTTTGACAGATATGCCTAGCTTATTTGACAGAGTATTAAGACAGCTTCATGTTTAAAAACGTGACTCTGTCGCTTACCCTTTTTGCTGCCTCTTGCCGGGTTATCGGGTTCTCCAGATCCTTTGCTAGCTTCTCGTCTTCTATTACATCCTTAAGCCAGTTGCTGAAATCATTCTTTTCATCATTTAAATGATAGGCAAAGGTCTCATCTGACATATTGGCCAGGCCATCACTTAAATCTCTCATGTTCCTGAATATTCGCCAGTCGTTACACCAGAATGAACGACCTTCAGGAACATCAGCCAACAGTTTCTCTGCATCCTGCTTTGTTATTTTGATTTTATACATTTCTGACACCTCCTCAAACTTAAAGGATTGTTGTGATGTACTCAGTTCCAAAGTAATATAGCTGATGAGCGACTATTATACCACTTTTTTATAATATCTCAAGACCTTATCATCACTAGCATCATCTTGAATCTCTTCATTGCCTTTAAGGCATGTGGCTTATTAGCTGGCATGATGATCATTTCACCCTCCTTTAATTGAAGAGTTTTGCCAGAGATTGTAATATCAGCTTCACCATCAAGAAGGCTAACTAAAGTATCGTCTTGTTCTACATTGCACATTAGCTTATTTTGTTCAGCCAATTTTTTGTAGCTTAGCTACAAAAAATATATCTCGTTGCCAAAGGTGTGTACCCAGTTCTTATGCAGGATATCCACCGCCTCCTCCGTTCTATCCACGCCTAAAATGACTATGGGCTGCCAGTCTTCGCCCCCGTGTAAGCAAAGCACAAATCGATGTTTATTGATCTATGATGGAGCCGAGTTCTTTGGGAGTACTAGGAGACACTTGTCTTGGCCCCGGACTTCCTGATCAGATCCGATAGCACATCCGCTGCCAGCCTCCTCTTTTCTCTGTTAGCTGTGCCAACGTCGGTGTATTGGAGCGCTCCTGTTTCACAGAACTTTGTGCACTTTGGTTCACCATCACATAGGTCACATTTAATGATCTTCCCTGTAACAGGATCAATATCCATAGCGCCGAACGGGCAGACCGCTACGCAAAACCTGCAGCCGATGCAAAGATCATAATCCACCACCACCCTGCCAATGCTTTCGTCCCTGTTCAGGGCTTTCACCGGACACACCGCCATGCACGGGGCCGACTCACACTGCTGGCAAAGCATGGGTATGGCAATGCAGCTCTGCTCCCATTTGATAATAGCGATCATGGCCCTGTTTGGGTTCACAGCCCCATTCTTGTTGGCAGAGCAGACCGCTTCACAGAGCCTGCAGCCGGTGCATCTCGTATGGTCTACAATTAGCATCTTCTTCATTGTTCGTGCCCTCCCTGCTAAAGTATTGACCTGATTAGATAGTGTGTGAAGGTTCCCGATCCAACCCCAACCTCACCAGGGTCTCCGATGTGGGTACTCCATGCCTATCCCAGCCATGTACATCATAGTATTCGTCGAGCAACCCCTCAAACCTCTCCCTGTCTATCATCTTGTCCTTGAACCCGAACAGGCCGAGAGGGGTTGGTTCCACGAAGTAGCGCTCGGGCAGAGTATCATCTTTCCTCGTTGCCCCTTCACGGTTATTGAACATTCTCTCCAGGGTACAGATTCGTTCAGCGATGTCCGTCATCTCTGATGGTGACATTTCGAGACCCGCAATGTAGTTGACCAGCTTGCAGTAATCATCATAACCGATAGTGGATGGGCTCATGAAAAGGGGGTAGAACTTACACAATCCCAGGGCATCGGGGATAGTGTAGATAAGCTCGTGCCACCGGATTAACCTGCCGCTCCCCTCCCAGTCAGTCATTCCCGGTACCTTGAACCCGAATAGCCTCTCTCCCTCATCCGGAGGCAGCAGGTGAGCATCCATGCCGGGACGATTTCTCAGATGGTCAGCGCCTCTAGTGGCCACAGCTATGCCCAGCGCATGACTTGGCGTCGGTCTCTCGTCCGTGTGGAGGCAGCTCATGCCCTTGATATGAACGTTGTAGTAACCGGATTTCTCTCCCAGCTTCTCTATGGCTCTCCGAGGGCCTTCCGCCAAAATATCTCCCAGCCCCTGCCTTTTAACAATCCGGTGTATCATTTCGTACAAAACCTGCTCGTTACCCCATTCCAGCTTCAGGCCATCAGTAGCCTTGTCATCAATGATTCCCTTCTCGTACAGTTCTATCGCCCAGGAGACCATGCTCCCAAGCTCCAAGGAGTCAACACCGTACTTATTGACGAGATAGTTGCCAACAAGAGCAGCTTCCATTCTCCTGCAATCGACCTCTGCGGTAAGGGCCGCCAGCGTGCTCCACTCCGGTCCTTCCATGTACTTCCCCTTGTCCGGACCTTCAGGGACTACATATCTGTGCCGACAGTGAACCGGGCAGCCGAAACAGGCAGCCATTCCTATCGAGTACTTGAGCATGTTCTCAGCATAGAGACTCCTCCCATCGGGAACCTGATTGCGCTGGAAGTTCCTGTTCCTGACGCGGCCGACCATGTCCGATGTATCGTGCCACATGGGAGTGCCCAGTCTGGAGAATTCCTTCATTGTCTGGCTATCCCTTAATAGGCCCAGGATATGCTCAAGATACCCCATGGCCTCCTTAGCATGGGAGATGCTCAAACCCTGAGTACCTCTCACCGCGATAGCCTTCAGTCTCTTCGAGCCCATGACGCAGCCCATTCCCGTTCGGCCAGCGGCATTCTTCAGTCCTCCCACGACGTTGGCATACCTGACCAGGTTTTCTCCAGCCAAACCGATGCAGGCCACCTTTATGTCCTCATCCCGATGATCCCTCCTGATGACAGCCGGCGTCTCGAATGTGTCTTTACCCCAGAGATGGGCAGCATCTCGGATCTCAATATCTCCATCATGGATCCAAAGGTAAACCGGCTTCTCAGCCTGTCCTTTGACCACCAGATGGTCAAACCCGGCGAACCTGAGCTCAGGAGCAAAGAAGCCCCCCATGTTGGAGCTCCCTATCAAGCCTGTCAGCGGAGACTTCGCCCCTATGTGGCATCTTCCGCTGGATGGAGCCAGAGTTCCCCCCAACAGACCTGCGCTGACTGTCAAGACATTCTCCGGGCCCATGGGATCACTGCGAGGTGGAATGTGATTGTATATCAGATACACGTCGATACCTCTGCCACCGAGATACATCCTGCGCATTTTCCCCGGAATGGGCTCTTTCCTGATCTGGCCACTCGATAGATCGATGTAGGCTATCCTCTGTTCCTGCATTTGACCCTCCTCCGTGCCTCAAGGCGCAAACCCAGATTGGTGAGCAGCCCCAGCAGGCTGATTGCTCCCGTATCGTTTCCGAAGCATACCGGCAGCATCTTACGGTGATGCTGTATGGCACTACGGTTGCTCGTGAAGACCATACGCCTCCTCGAGCAACTGAATAGGATGTGATGCCTTAATTCCAGTGCCGGCCTCTATCTGCAACTGACACGCTGCACAAGTGGTTATCACCCTGTCCACCTTGGTCATTTTGATCTCGGCGAAAAGCTTTCCGCCGATCTCCGCAGCCAGGTCTGAGTGCTCTTTCTTGTAACCGTGGTATCCGGCCATGCCACAACAGGTGGCGTTCACGTTTTTCACAGAGAAGCCAGGGATCGATCGCACTAGTTCCAGTGAGTCGCTTGCGCCATCCTGAGCCTTCAAATGGCACGGAAGGTGATAGAAGACCGATTGTGCTTCTTTAGCCACCCCGATGTTGAGTTTGCCTTCACGCTTCAGGCGCATCAGGTACTCGTCCACATAGTACGCATGCCTGGAGACGCGCCTGGCTGCATCGCTGTCGCAGAGACTCAGGTATTCCCGCTTAATCATGAGGGCGCAACTGGGACAGCCCATAACGATATCGCAACCCTCATCGCTCTGAGCAACCAGAGACTGGATATTGTATTCCGCATTCTTTAGAAAGCCTCTTATGTTCTTGTTGGCTATCATAGGCATTCCACAGCACTTCTGGCTCGGGACCAGCACCTCAATTCCGTTTTTCTCTAGAACCTTGACCAGGGCTTTAGCTACCTCGGGCCGGTAGTAGTTGGCAAAGCAGCCGACGTAGTAAGCCACTCTCGGCTGCTTTGCTGCCTTTAGTCTTCTCACTCTCCGCTTGGCAAACCACTGTTTGAAGGTCTCACGGTGA
>CAZWOG010000049.1:0-6124 GCA_964635685.1 uncultured Dehalococcoidales bacterium
TTAGACTCCCACACGCCGAAGAGCGATGGCTCGGATTCCGGCATCTCGGGATACCACCAGTAGCCGTCGGCATGGACCACGTCGGGTTGCAGCCCTTCTACCAGCTGCGCTTTCTGTTTGATTCTGCCCAGAGGCGTCTCGATATAAACATAGTCTTCGTCGGCGATGCCCAGTCCGGCGGCCGTATCAGGGTTTATCTGCACTAGCGGGTACGGATACCTTTGCCGTAGCTTCTCGATCTGCCGGTTGGAGGAGTGATGGTATGGTCGCACCCGCGAGCCGCTTATCAGTATCAAGGGATATTCCTTTGCTATCTCCGGCGTGGAAACAGGGCTCCACGTCGGTTCTCGGTAGCCCTCCATAGGATCGTAACCTAACCTGGTAAGGATACTGGGCACCAACTCCACCTTGCCGGAGTACGTGCCGAATCCTGTTTTTTCGTATTTTTTGTATTTCTTAGATGGTGCGTAGCCCCAGCCCTTGGCAAAGTCGCTGAAGGTTACTCCGGCGGGCTCCAGCAGCCTATCGAACCAAGCTTCCATGCTATTAGGCCATTTGTCCACCTGTCCAAGGCGTGTGCCCAAATCGCGCCACAGATGGTAATCGTCGCGGCGCTCGAACATTGGAGCCACCGCCTGCCCTCGCCCGATGTATGCGTTGGACATGCCCCACATATTGATCATATTGGGACGCTCCAGCGCATCGGTAGCCGGCAGCACATAATCGGCCAGAGCAGATGTGGGCGTCATGAAATGGTCCATTGAAACGTGCATCTCGAGATTGTTGCTCTTGAACGCCTCGTACACATGCCTGCTGTTACCCATCGAGCACAGCGGATTCGTGCCCTGATCTATAATCGCTTTTATCGGATAGGGGTCGCCCTCGATGACGGCGCGCCATACGTAATACGGCGCGGGGTAGATCATATACTGAGCGGCGCCCCATCCCTTGGGATAGACCTTCAGCATCGCCTCCCTGAACATCTCCAGCGACTTTACAGATGCGATAGGCCAGCGGTGGGAGCTGACGTTATCGCGCGTCCTAAGCGGGTGGTTGATCTGGTGCTCCCAGTCGACCTCGTCGAGAAATGCGGTGTACTGCGGCCAGTCGCTGAATCGGTTGCCACCCTCTCTATCCAGGTTTCCGGTTATTGCTCTCAGCCAGCACTTGCCGAGAACGCCGCTAAGGCCGGCGCCGCTGCCAAGATGGCAGTTAGCTACGCCGTAGGAGAGGAGGGCGGCGGGGGCGCTGGCGTAGATCCGAGCAACTTCGATTATTTTGTCGGCGGGAACGCGCGTGATCGTCGACGCTGCGTCTGGCGGATAGCGCCGCGCCAGCGCTTGCAGCTCGTCGAAGCCGGTGCACCACTTATCGACGAAATTCCTATCGTGCAGCCCTTCTTCGATTATCACATTGATCATGCCCAGCGCCAGCGCGCCGTCGGTACCAGGCCTGAGTTGTAGCCATATATCGGCCTCTCTAGCGCAGGCCGTAGGCCTTGGGTCGACGACGACTATCTTGGTCCCCTTTTCCTTTGCCTTCTGCCATGATCTCCACAAGCCGGGCGCCGATTCCGACGGATTGGCGCCCCACATAATAGCCACCGGCGTTACGTTAGAGTTGAGCCCCTCGGCCCAGCTGGTCACGGTGTCATATCCATAGATAGCACACTCGGCCAAGAACTCGGCCTCGCCGCAGTTCTTGCCCAGGTGGAAGAAGTTCGGGGTGCCCCACAGGTTACACCACTTCCACGCTGCCGGGTCACCGGGGCCGTGCGGCGAGCCGCCCATCACCGCCACCGCCTCTGGGCCGTGTCGTCTACGGATGTCGTCGAGCTTTGCCGCGATCTCGTCCATCGCTCGATCCCAGCTGATGCGCTCCCATTTTCCCGTGCCCCTGGCGCCTGTCCTGCGCAGAGGGTGGTTCAGGCGCTGCGGATGGTTATGGTAGTCCACAGCGTGCACCCCGCGCTCGCAGAGGCGGCGGTTCATGTAGCTTTCGGGGTCGGGCTCGATCTTAACTATCATTCCGCTTTTGATATGGGCTAGGAGATGGCAGCCGGTTCCGCATACGGGGCAGCTGCCTTTTCGAATCTCGCTTTGGGCGGCGCGTTCATCGCTCATTTCTAAATTTTGTCCTTCTTTCGTATCTGCATAAGCTCAATCATTACTCCGCCAACCCTGTCGCTGTTGAGATAAGCGAACGCCAGGCCGATCTCGGGGTAGCTGAGGCTGAATATAGGACGGATACCCTGCCCGGACAGCTTGGCTAGCGTCGCCCCGACGTCTTCTACGCGTATTCCAAGGTGATGCAGCCCCTCGCCTTTCTCCTTCAGGAAGTCGGTATACGGGGTATCGCCTTCTAATGATTGTATCAATTCGATCTCAATACCTGGTTGGCGAGCGCGAGCCATTTTGATCTTGCAGTCTATCTTGCGGCCGTTGTAGTTGGCCCCCTTCATTGCAAACTCGCTGATCTTGAAAGGCCCCCATCCGAACGTGGTGGTGTAGTAATCTATAGCTTTATCCATAGCTCGAACGACAATGCCGACCTGCGTGACCGGCGGCAGTTCTGAGATATTCCCTTTAATCTGCTTGGACATAAATACCCCCTTAAAAGACATTTGAATTTTACCATTTTTTTGTATATGTTATATACTGAGAACGTTGGATCAATGCAATTTTATAGCTATTTTAAGATTAGCCTGTGAGGAGAGATAGATGAAGGCTGCCGTTTTGCATGGGCCACGCGACATCCGGGTAGAGAAGGTTGGGAAGCCTGTAATTAAAGCGAACGAAGTCCTGTTAAAAGTCAAGGCATGCGGGATATGCGGCACTGATCTTCATGCCTACAGGACGGGCAAGTCCCGCAGCAGGATACTTGGCCACGAGTTCAGTGGCGAGGTGGTTGAGGTCGGTTCGGATATTAAAGGCGTCGGTATAGGCGATAGGGTTATCGGCACTGGATTCATACGCGATGGGGGATCACTCAGGGTGCCAGGTGAGGGGCTGGACGGGGCTTTCGCTGAATACGTGGTTATTCCTAATCCTATGATGGGGCAGATGTTTTTCCGAGTCCCTGAAGGGCTTAGCTGGGAGGTGGCGGCCACTATCGAGCCAGTATCGGTGGCATGCTATTTTATAAATCATACCGATTTAAAGTCTAAGGATACCGTGGTAGTGCTCGGAGCTGGCATGGTCGGCTTATGTATAACTCAGGTATGCAAGGCACTGGGAATATCAAGGGTCATTGTCAGCGAACCATCTCTATTACGCCGTTTGATGGCAGCTGAATTGGGAGCTGATGTGGTGATCGATCCAACGGCGGTCGACCCACTGGATGTCGTGGCGCGGGCTACTGATGGGAAAAAGGCTAAGGTAATCTTTGAGTGTTCCGGGAATCCAGCGGCATTTTCACAGGCTCCGTATATGGCGCGCTTCGGCGGTATGGTGATGCAGATTGGTTTTACCGAGCGGCAAGTTCACCTTAGTCCGGACCTTGTGGGCATGATGATCACGAAGAATATCACGCTGCGTTACTGCGGCGGTCAGAAGTGGGATCAGGCAGTGGAGCTAATGGGAACGGGAAAGGTTAAGACCGAAAAGCTGATTACTAAAATTATTCCTCTGGATGAAGCTGACCTGGCCTTCGAGACTCAGCTTAAAGCTAATGATATAATAAAGGTGATAATAAAGCCATGAGAGTTCGGAATAGAGGAATTTCTAGTTGTCATACCTGATCTCGTTTGGACAACATCGAAATAAATGGTTTTAAGTAATGAGAGCTTATGTTTCAGTGGTCTACTATATTAGACGCAATCGTCAGCGGTAAGAAAAGCCCGGAGGATTTCCCCAGCTATGCTCCCTGTGCTGACTACTTGGAATTTCCCATACTGAGGTCGTGGTCAGAGGGTAGGATTCTGGCGGACTTCCCTATTTCAGAAAAGTACCACAATAGCCGCGGCCATCTGTTTGGAGGCTATTTCGGTGTTCTGGCCGATATGACCTTCTGCTTCACGGTGATGACGATATTGAAGGGCGATGAGGGTTTCAGCACCAGCGACCTGCGCATCACTTACTTCCGTCCGGTCTCCAAAGGTACACTGCATATCGAAGGGCGGGTGCTGCATCATAGCAGGAAGTCGGTCCATGTAGAGGCGTTGTTCAATGATGAAGATGGAAAGTTAGTAGCAAAAGGCGATGGCATAATGTCAATTGTGCCAATGTCCTCGGTATACCCCAAGAAGGAATAAAGATTTTCAGGCCTACGTTCGTCTGTATTACTAAATTGCCCTTTCTGTACAACCACATTTCGTTTTAAAGGTAACTGTTATTCTATATTCATTTTTATTAATCGTATTTTACTATTGAATCAAAAGCTGTTGCTTAATGTCCATAATGCTGATATACTGCTATAATTTTTTAAAGGGGGTCCAATGAAGGCAGCTATCATCCACGGCCCGCGCGATATTCGCGTGGAATCGGTCGATATCCCCAGTATTGGTAATGGTGATGTCCTAGTTAAAGTTAAGGCCTGTGGCATCTGCGGCACCGACCTGCATGCCTATCGTACCGGAATTGTGCCATGCAGGATATTAGGTCATGAGTTCAGCGGCGAGGTAGTGGAGATCGGGTCGGATGTGAAGGGGTTGAAAAAGGGAGACAGGGTTCTGGGCACCGGTTATCGCATCGATAGTAAAGGTGTAGCTGTGCCCGGCGAGGGGCTCGATGGCGCCATGGCGGAATATGTGGCCGTGCCGAATCCCCTGGTGGGTGATTCATTCCTTCACATTCCTGAGAACATGAGCTGGGAGGAGGCTGCTACCGTCGAGCCGACATCGATTGCCTGTTACGCTTTCGAGCAGGCGCATCTCAAGCATGATGATATCGTGGTGATACTCGGGTCCGGGATGATTGGGCTGGGGCTGGTGCAGGTATGCAAATCTTACGGCATTCCTAAGATTATTGTCAGCGAGCCGGCAAAGGGGCGGCGGGACATGGCGGCAAAAGTCGGGGCTGATGTAGTTATAGATCCTTCTAAAGTTGATGCCGTCTCCGCCGTCATTGAGGCCACCGGCGGATGGAAGGCTAATGTTGTCTTCGAATGTTCAGGCTCGCCGATCGCTTTCAGTCAGGCGCCGCGCATGCTTAAGTTTCTCGGCACTGTGATGCAGGTCGGGTTCTTTGAGCAGGGCATCGAGCTGACCAGGGAGCTCATCAGCGAGGTTGTTATCTGGTATAACATCACTATAAGGGGCTGCGGCGGGCAGAAATGGGATATGGCCACGGATCTGATGCGGCAGGGAAAGATCAAAACTAAGGATATGATAACTTACAGATATCCCCTCAAGAATGTTAAAGAGGCTTTCGAGACCCAGCTCCGTTCGAACGACGTGATAAAAGTGATGTTGAATATCGATGGCAAATAGAGAGTGACGACTACCGGTATATTCTTCCACTATCAGAATGGCGAGCGGCTGCGCGACTTCCCCGGGGCGCTCGAGGGAATACTTTCCAGAGATAACGTTCTCTATTACGACGCGTTCTATCCTGCTAAGCTGCCCACATCTTACGATCTCGAATATATTTCCCTCGATCTTGTGCAACAAGTGCACAGTTGGCAAATGGTCGAGCGCGTGAAGCGTACGCATGATTTCGATGGGGCGCTGCTTTCGGCATCGAGCACGGTGGCTGCGGCGCGCCGTATATGGAGTGGTGAGATCGACAACGCCTTCGTCTTCACCGGCTACGGTGACCATCATGCAGGATTTAATTCGTTCGGCGGGGGCTGCTATCTCAATGGGGCGGCCATCGCTATAAGCGACATTCGTGCGCGCTTGAACGCCTGTCGCTTTGCCATCATCGATACCGATGCGCACCACGGCGATGGGACATGGGAGATAATGAGCGACGATTCAAGTGTGCTGTACATGTGCTTCTGTTCGGGCGGCGATTATGAAGAGAATAACAACGTGAACGTGAATGTCCCTTGGCATGTGGTAGACAGCGAATACGTCGAGCTGATAAAAAAGAACTTCGCTCCGCGCGCGGCCTCGTTCCGTCCTGAAGCCATCTTCTGGAACTGGGGCTATGACGGCACGCAGGGTGAATATGGCGATATCGGC
>CAZWOG010000050.1:0-5977 GCA_964635685.1 uncultured Dehalococcoidales bacterium
GTGCTGATTCCATTCGACTGGTTCCTTGGCCAGTACACCAGCATAATGATATTCGTCGGCATCAGCACCATGGTCACGGTCGGCCTGTGCCTTTTGATGGGCTACACGGGCCAAATATCCCTGGGACAAGCAGCGTTCTACGGACTCGGCGCCTATTTCTCGGCTGTTCTCAGTAAAACCTATAGCTTGAACCCGTGGCTGGCCATGCTCATCGCTGCGGCAGCCACCGGCGCTTTCGCCTACGTCATAGGTTATCCTATACTCAAATTGCGTGGTAACTACCTTGCTATGGCTACCCTTGGCATAGGCCTCATCATGTATACCCTTTTCAACCAACTCGTTCAATACACCGGAGGGCCTGACGGCATGTCAGGTATCCCGTATCTATCCATCGGCGGATTTACTTTCGATACAAAGTTTAAATACTTCTACCTGGTCTGGTTCTTCTGCCTTGCAATACTGTTCCTGTCACAGAACATCGTGAGATCGAGGACCGGCAGGGCTTTAAGGGCAATTCACGGAAATGAGGCTGCCGCTGAATCACTGGGCATAAATATAACCCAATTCAAAGTGAAGATATTTGTACTGAGTGCAGTCTACGCCTCCCTTGCAGGCAGCCTCTTCGCGCATTCTTTCCTTCGACATGTAAGCCCGCAGTCATTCGACTTCCTAGCCTCAGTAAAGCTCGTTGTAATGGCAGTAATCGGAGGGCTGGCCAGCATATGGGGCGCAATATTTGGTGCCGGCACGACACGATTCCTAAGTGATGAAGTGCTCCTGGGCCTTAATCAGTACCCTCAACTGGATATCATCATCTACGGTCTGATACTGATGTTAGTCATGATATTCATGCCGGAAGGCCTCTTTGTGGCCATTAAGTCCGGCACACTGTGGCTAAGAGTCAACTGGCGAGACCTGCCTTCCATAATGAAAAGAAAACGAAAAGAGTTGCCTAATCAAATGAAATATATCTTAGACCGATTGCTTTTTGCTCGGTTGTGGAGGAAGTCTGAACCGTGAGCCAGCCGATACTTGAAACCAAGAACCTGAGCAAGGCCTTCGGGGGCCTAATTGCTGTTGATAAAGTCGATCTGAAAATAGATACAGGGAGAATTACTGCGATCATCGGTCCCAATGGCGCAGGGAAAACAACTCTTTTTAATCTGATAGCCGGGGTATATCAACAGACTTCCGGAGAAATTCTATTCAACGGCAAATCAATGAAGCATTCCCCATGGTATGCAAGAGCAATCAAACCAGGGTTAAATAAAAAAATATTTAAAGATAAGCTACAACGACATGTATCAGCACACATGCGCGCTTCTCTTGGCATCGCACGTACTTTCCAACACGTCCACCTGTTTGGCAATATGACCGTCATGGAAAATATAATGACCGGCCAGCACCCCCGCAGCAAATACGGCTTCTTCGGAGCGGCGCTGCGATTACCAAAGGCCCGCCACGAAGAAGAAATGATCAACCTCAACGCAATTAAATACTTGAATATGGTAGGGCTTGGGAAATACACCAATCAGAATGCTTTGAGCCTGCCATTGGGACAGCAGAAACTGCTGGCTATAGCCCGGGCGCTGGCCACCGAACCAAAGCTGATCCTGCTGGACGAACCTGGTGCCGGGCTTAACGCCCTGGAGAAACGCGAACTGAGCGACCTGATCAAACGTATTCGCGAGATGGGGATAACAGTGGTGCTGGTAGAACATGATATGCCGCTGGTGATGGGCATAGCTGAATGGATAATCGTTTTAGACAGTGGCAAGAAAATCGCCGAGGGCACAGCTGCCCAGGTGCAGAAAGACCGTAAGGTAATTGCTGCATATCTTGGTGAGGAGGTGGACAGTGCTGAGGGTTGAGAATGCATCGGTTGCCTATGGTCAGGTAACTGCCGTCAGGGAAGTGTCACTGACGGTAAACGACGGCGAGATTGTAACCATCATTGGAGCTAACGGCGCAGGCAAGACCAGCCTGCTCAATGCTATATCAGGAGTGATACCGTTAAAAAGCGGCGATGTCTGGCTTGACTATAAAAAGATATCCCGACTCCCCTCGCATAAAATAGTGAGGCGGGGACTGGCATATATTCCTGAGGGCAGGCACATCTTCGGGGCGATGTCCGTGAAGGATAATCTGACGATGGGTGCCTACATCCAGTGCTCAAAGAAGCGCTTCAGCAGCCTGGGTTACGTCGGGTGGTTCATGCGGCGACAGGATGTTCAATCTAATCTGGAATCGGTATTCAAACTGTTCCCGATACTCAAAGAGAGGATTAAACAGCAGGCCGGCAGCCTCAGCGGTGGCGAACAGCAGATGCTCGCCATCGGCCGCGCGCTGATGTCGTCGCCAAAGATGATTTTACTCGATGAACCATCGCTGGGTCTGGCGCCGAATCTGGTGCGCGAGATACTCAAGCTCATCGTCAGGCTCAGGGATGAGGGCTTAACGATACTGCTCGTCGAGCAGGACGCCAATGCGGCGCTGAAGATCGCCGATAGAGGCTACGTTATGGAGAGGGGACACATCACCATCGAAGGGACAGCCAAAGAACTGCTTGGCAACGATAGAGTAAGACAGGCATATTTAGGTAAAAGCGTGGCCTGAGGTGCAGGAGAAATCTCCTGCCGGGGCCCGCTACTTTAAAAAATAAGAGGCGTGTCCCGTAGGGGCAATTCATGAATTGCCCCTACATAATTGCCCCCAAGATTGGGGGTTAGGGGGTTGATAAGCCTTAACCAGAGATTTCTTGCGTATCGCAAGAGTGGTAGAATAGGGAACAGGCACAACGGAATATGAAACAACTACTATCTGGAAACGAAGCAATAGCGCTCGGCGCGTATCACGCCGGCATGGCGGTAGCAACCGCATACCCAGGGACGCCGAGCACTGAGATACTGGAAAACATAGCCCGCATGGAGGGCGTTTACGCCGAGTGGTCGATAAACGAGAAGGTGGCCCTTGAAGTGGGGATGGGAGCATCCTACGCTGGGGTCCGCACACTGGTATCGATGAAGCACGTCGGGCTCAACGTCGCCGCCGACCCGTTCTTCGCAGCCTCGACCACGGGCGTAGTGGGAGGGCTGGTTATCGTGTCCTGCGACGACCCGGGCGAGCACAGCTCACAGGGAGAGCAGGATAACCGCCATTTCGCCAAATTCGCCAAGGTGCCCATGATCGAGCCGACGGACAGCCAAGAGGCCTACGACCTGATGGGGCTGGCCTTCGATATCAGCGAGAAGTTCGACACGCCGGTGCTGTACCGCTCCACCACACGTATCTCCCACTGCAAGTCAGTGGTCAATGTAACTAAGGAGCGAAAAGCGGCAACTGCCAAAGCCTCGTTCAAGCGCTCGCCGGAAAAGTTCGTCATGGTGCCATCCAACGCACGCGTCAGGCGCGTGGCCATGGAGGAACGCATCGCCAAGCTGCAGGAATACGTGGAGCAGTTCCCGTTCAACGAAATGATCCTGACCGATAGGAAGCTGGGCGTGATATCGAACGGCGTGGCATATCAATACGCCCGCGAGGTGTTCAAGGACGCCTCGCATCTCAAGCTGACGACGCTGTACCCGCTGCCGGTGAACCTGATAAAGAGATTCGCAAAAGAGGTCGAGAGAATAATCGTAGTCGAGGAGCTCGACCCGTACATAGAAGAGGAAGTGCGCCGCCTGGGCATAGCCGTCGAGGGCAAGAAGTTCATACCGATAATCGGCGAGCTCAACCCGGAGGTCGTGGAGAACGGCGCCGTGAAGGCCGGAATCTTAAAAGCGTCGGCTGCGATTCCCGCTCGAACCGAAACCCCCGCCCCCAAGCTGCCCGCGCGCCGCCCGCAGCTATGCGCCGGCTGCCCCCACGTTGCCACGGAGTACACGCTGCGCAAGCTGGGGGTGCGCACCCCGGGCTCGGGGGTGGAGCTGAGCAAGAACGACATCATCGTCACCAGCGACATCGGGTGCTACACGCTGGGGGTCTACCCTCCGCTGGCCGCGCTCGACACCTGCGCCTGCATGGGGGCCAGCATCGGGCAGGCGCTGGGGCTGGAGAAGGCCGGCGTGACCAACAAAGTTGTGGCGGTGATAGGCGATTCCACGTTCATGCACTCCGGCATTACCGGCCTGATCGACATAGTCTACAATCAGGGGACGACGACCGTTATCATACTCGATAATAATACGACAGCCATGACCGGCCACCAGGGACATCCGGGAACGGGGATATCGGCCAGGGGAGAAAAAACGACGTCGGTCGATATCGAATCGCTGGTGAGGGGCATCGGCATAAAAGATGTTAATGTCATCAATGCCTTCGATCTAAACGCCATCGAGGCCACGATCAAACGCTGCGTGGCGAACAACGCGCCATCGGTGATAATCGTGCGCGGCGCGTGCCCGCTGGCGACGAAAAAGAAGGGCACGCCGCTTGCGGTGGACGCCGACGCGTGCAGCGGCTGCCTGGACTGCCTCAAGATCGGCTGCCCGGCGATAACGATAGCGGACAACCTGGCCTTTATCGACGCTGAGGCCTGTAACGGCTGCGGCGTCTGCTCACAGATATGCCCCAACGACGCGATCTCGGAGAAAAAACGATGAGAGATGTGAACGTGCTGATGGTAGGCGTCGGCGGCTACGGCGTGATCCTGGCCAGCGACGGCATGGCCGAGATCGGCATGAACAACGGATACGACGTTAAGAAGACGGACTCCCTCGGCATGGCGCAGCGGGGCGGTAGCGTGGTGAGCCACGTGCGCTGGGGTAAAAAGGTCTACTCCCCGATGATAAAGAAGGGCAAGGTGGACTACCTGCTGGCCTTCGAGCAGCTCGAGGCGGCGCGGTGGGCCTCCTATCTCAAACCGCAAGGTATCGCCATCGTCGCCGACTCGGTGGTCGTCCCCGTCTCGGCCGTTGCCGGCGATACGCCCTATCCCAAATGGGATGCGATTAGGAAAATACTATCTCAATATACCGATAACATATATCTGGTGCCCGCCGCCAGGATCGCCGAGGAAGTAAATAATCCCCGGGCGGTCAACATGGCCATGCTCGGCTTCATCTCGGCATTCCTTGAGCTGCCCGCCAAGGCATGGACCGACACGATGCGGCGCAGGCTGCCGTCAAAATTCATGAAATCAAGTATAGATGCCTTCACGAAGGCCGCCGCAGAGGCCAAAGCAGCTATACAGGCAAAGGAGCATAAGCGATGATGCGCGATCCTAAAGTTGAGACGATGCCCAGGGCCGAGCTGGAAAAGCTCCAGCTCAAGCGCCTGAAGACCAAACTGAAAGAAGTCTACGACAAGGTGCCCTTCTACCGCAGGGCCTTTAAGGAAAAAGGCGTTGCGCCGGAGGATATCAAGACCCTGGCCGATATCACCAAGCTGCCCTTCACCAGCAAGCTGGACTTCCGTGATAACTATCCCTTCGGGCTGACGGCTGTTCCGCTGGAGCAGGTGGTGCGCATCCACTCCTCCAGTGGCACCACGGGCAAGCCCATCATCGCGCCGTACACCCAGGGGGATATCGACACGTGGGCCGAGGTAATGGCCCGTACGCTGGCCACAGCCGGTGTTCGCAAAGACGATATCTTACAGAACGCTTATGGCTACGGCCTGTTCACCGGCGGACTCGGCTTCCACTATGGTGCTGAGCGCCTCGGGGCCATGGTGATACCCGCAGGTACAGGTAATACCAAGCGTCAGCTTCTTATGATACAGGACCTGGGAACGACCGTAATCACATGTACTCCATCATATGCCATCATCCTGCATGAGACCGCCAAGGAGATGGGCCTCGATTTCCGAGAGACCAAGCTACGCCTCGCCGTATGCGGCGCCGAGCCCTGGTCGGAGCAGATGAGGAACGACATTGAATCAAGAATGGGTATCTCCGCTATAAATATATACGGATTGACTGAAGTGATCGGGCCGGGCGTATCGGTAGAGTGCGAGCACAAATGCGGCATGCACATCT
>CAZWOG010000051.1:0-5906 GCA_964635685.1 uncultured Dehalococcoidales bacterium
AACGTAGACCGGCTTCACACGCCGTTTGGTGCGAAGCGCTGCTCCGATAACTTCAGTGCCATCCATAAGATCCGCCCTGTCCCCCGATTCCTCGCCCAGATATCCATATTGGCCGCATAATACCGATTTGGCACACCCGATGGTAGGCACGTCCAGAACGAGACCAAGGTGCGACGCCAGCCCCAGCCTGCGCGGATGGGCGATGCCTTGAGCATCAGCGATGAACAGATCGGGCGTGGTGCTCAATTGCCTGCATGCGGCAAGGATCAAAGGTATCTCTCGAAATGACAACAAGCCCGGGACATATGGGAACTCTACCTTCATCAGTGCCGTCCCGACCTCCACCACTTCCATCGACGGGTAACGCAGCACAACGATCGCCCCATGCGACATCCCTTCCTCATTCGCTCCAGATATATCGACGCCGGCGACAAGCTTAACGGCATCGAGACGGCCCCTTCGCACCACACTGTCCGCAAGGCCGCGCTGAATCCGCTTGGCCTCGGCGACACTCACATCCCATCGATGAATGTCACGCACTTCCACATCGGAAATTATAGCCCCTGCTACGAATACTGGCAACCGCCCATTGACACACAGCGATTAATCTATGATAATAGCAACGTTAAGAGGTACAACGACATGGTAAAGATTCGACTAAGTCGCGTAGGAAAAAAGAAGCAACCCAGCTACCGTTTAGTAGTCGCTGATGTTAAGTCACCGCGAGACGGCGACTTTATTGAAATCATAGGCCACTACAACCCGCGTACTGAACCAGCTACTATTGTGATCGACGAAGAAAAAGCTCGAAAATGGCTCAGCCGTGGAGCTCAACCGACAGAACGGGTCAGCATTTTGCTAGGCAAGGCAGGCATTACGGAAATGCCCAAGATAAACTTCTCTAAGAAGCCTCCTAAGAAAGAAGAGGAGAAACCAGAAGGAAAACCCGTTCAAGAGCCAGCAGCGGAAGCCAAGACTGAGAAAGCAAGCTAACGACCCTTCCTCAAGAAGGGCTCGAAGAAACAAGCAAAGGAGAATGACATGAAAGAGCTTATTGAGTTCATCGTCAAATCCATCGTCAACAATCCTAATGACGTCGTGGTGACTGAGGAGAGAAGCGAAGGGGGAGTACTCCTTAAGCTCCAGGTACACGCGGATGATATGGGCCGGGTTATCGGCAAGCAGGGCCGCGTAGTCCAAGCAATGCGCACCCTGCTCCGAGTAGTAGCTGTGAAGCAAAATACCCGCGTAGAACTAGTGGTAATTTAACAATCCCACCTTTAGTATCATGAATCCCCAATTCATCCCGATTGCTCGGGTTGTTGCCCCTTGGGGCATTCACGGAGAGGTAAAGGTAGAACCGATGACCGACTTCTCCGACCGGTTTGCATGTGGTGAGAAAGTATATCTTCAGGGACTACCAGTAACCATAGAATCCAGCAGGTTACATGATAATTTAGTCATCCTCAAGCTTGCTACAATCAATAGCAGAGATAAAGCAGAAGAAATACGAGATTTATTTTTAGAGGTGCCTTCTTCTCGGTTATATTCCCTGCCCGAAGGAGAATATTACCGGTTCCAGTTACTCGGCCTTAATGTATTAAGCACTGAAGGCAAGCTGCTGGGACGAGTCTCAGATATTATACCAACCGGGAGCAATGATGTTTACGAAATTTCATCTGATACAGGTGTATTTCTCATCCCCGCAACCGATGAAGTGGTAAAATCAATTGATATCGATAAAGGTTGTATGATAATAGAGATATTGAAAGGCCTTTTCTAGCATAGTTACCCAATCACATTCTTGGCAGAAATAGCTCATTATCAACTGCGGAGTCAAATTCTAATTAAGCAATAAAATATATAGCATTTGAGGTAAGTAACAATGGGTAGCGTACAACCACAAATACCAGAGGTAGTAATCTTCCGTCTTCCGATATATCTTTACATGCTTTCCTTGCTAACCGAAGAGAACACCGAAGTAGTCAGCTCACAGGAACTGGGAGCTAGGCTCCAGATGACCCCTGCTCAGATAAGAAAAGACTTGAGCTACTTTGGCAAATTCGGCAAGCAAGGCAAAGGCTATCACGTTAAAACACTGTCTACAGAACTGCGAAAGATAATAGGGCTGGATCAGGAATGGAATATGGCGCTTATCGGGGTTGGAAGAATTGGGAGGGCCTTGCTGGACTACGGCAATCTCGCGCTACGCGGTTTTAAAATTGTGGCCGCCTTTGACATTGACCCACAGCTGATCGGTAAGAAAGCAGGTGGGGTGATCATACAACATACATGCGAGTTATCTAAGACCATTAATAACAAGGATATCAAAATCGGTGTGGTTGCCGTGCCACCCGCTCAAGTCCAGAAAGCGGTAGACCTTTTGGTAGAATGTGGAATAAAAGCAATCCTTAGCTATTATCCTGTGGCTACCAATGTACCTTCCGACGTGAGAGTAAGGAAAGTAGACCCTATGTTTGCTCTACAAACAATGACTTACTATCTACGAGGACTAAACTCTCCCTGACCCCGGCTTCTTACGACGATGCTCCGCTACCTTGAGCTGTATCAAGGACCTGCGGAGGGCAGCCTCGGCGGCGGCTATATCGACCACAGAAGCACTCTGCCGCAGACTTTCCTCGGCATGCCGCTTAGCTTCCTCAGCCTTTGCGACATCGATCTCCTCAGCACGCTCAGCGACATCGGCCAGAACAATGACCTTATCCTGCATCACCTCAAGGAAGCCGCCATTCACGAACATGGCCACCTCTTCACCGCCATGCCGCACCATCAGCATTCCGGGCTTAAGTGTTGTTAGCAACGGCGCATGGCTGGGGAGAATACCAAGCTCTCCCTGGCTTCCAGGGGCAATAACTATATCAACATCTTCAGAGTAAACTACCCGCTCTGCCGTAACTATCTCAAACTTTAGCTTAGCCAAAGGCCTTCACCACCTACTATCAATATCCCCTGCTAAACGCTCGCTAACTGTTTCGCCTTCTCAACGGCTTCATCAATCGTACCAACCATCAAGAACGCCTGCTCCGGAAGATCATCGTGCTTGCCCTCAAGGATTTCCTTGAAACCGCGCACCGTCTCTTTGACCGGCACGTACTTGCCAGGTATGCTGGTGAACTGCTCGGCGACGAACATCGGCTGAGACAGGAAGCGCTGGATCTTGCGGGCGCGCTTCACGATGAGCTTATCGTCTTCTGAGAGCTCTTCCATACCCAGGATAGCAATGATATCCTGCAGATCCTTGTAGCGTTGAAGCACTCGCTGCACGCCACGCGCGGTCGCATAATGCTCATCGCCGACTACTTTGGGATCAAGGATTCGAGATGTCGAGGCCAGCGAATCGACGGCAGGATACAGACCCTGCTCAGCAATGGAGCGTTCCAGTGCCACGACCGCATCCAGATGACCGAAGGTCGTCGACACACCAGGGTCGGTATAGTCATCAGCGGGCACGTAGATTGCCTGGAATGATGTAATTGAGCCCTTCTTGGTGGAAGTAATCCTTTCCTCCAGCTCGCCCATTTCAGTGGCCAGCGTCGGCTGATAACCTACCGCTGAAGGCATTCGCCCGAGAAGCGCCGAAACCTCCATGCCGGCCAGGGTATAACGATATATATTATCGATAAAGAGCAATACGTCCTGCCCTTCTACATCGCGGAAATACTCTGCCATGGTGAGGCCCGTAAAAGCAATCCTCACCCTAACTCCCGGGGGCTCGTTCATCTGACCGAACACGAGCACTGTTTTTGCAAGCACCCCTGATTCTTTCATTTCATACCACAGGTCATTACCCTCGCGTGAACGCTCCCCCACGCCGGCGAATACGGAGAAGCCTCCGTGCTCCATAGCGATGTTGCGGATAAGCTCCTGGATAATCACGGTCTTGCCGACTCCGGCGCCTCCGAAGGCTCCGATCTTTCCGCCTCGGGTAAAAGGTGTGATCAGGTCGATAACCTTCAGTCCCGTCTCCAATATCTGGATGGAGGTCTCCTGCTCCTGGAATGATGGGGGAATGCGGTGTATGGGCCATCTCTCTGTAGACTTTACCTCACCCAGTTCATCCAACGGCTCGCCGAGAACGTTGAACAGCCTGCCCAGCGCAGGCCGACCCACAGGCACGCTGATAGATACCCCAGTATCGATAGCCTCAGCGCCACGCTGCAGCCCCTCGGTCGGGGTCATTGAAAGACAGCGCACCCAGTTATTCCCAACGTGCTGCTGTACCTCCAGCACCATCTTTTCCTTACCCACCTGTATCTCTATAGCGTTATTAAGCCCCGGCAGTGAATCAGGTGGAAACTCCACGTCCACTACCGTGCCGATAACCTGAACCACCTTTCCTTTTGCCACGATAACCTCCTGACAGCCTCGGTAGATTTAAAAAATACCTAACTTGATTTTTATTTGTTAAATCCCGCATCGCCCGCTGGAATTACGGCTTACGCGGGCAACCGAAATCCGTTGTATCGTAATATATATATCGGCCTACTCCGACGCCTTCCTCCCTTTGTACCCTCCTCCAAGCCTCCAACGCATCAAGTATCTTATGTAACCGCTCCTTAGATAACTTCACTCCCTTGGCCTCTAGCTCCTGTGATATCTCATCAAAACTAAAATAACGATTGGCATTTGATCGGAATATATTTACTAATTCAGTGCTAGGATCAGCATGCCTTACCAAGACGTTCCTCCGTTTCCTATTCCAGCGCTGCTACTCCACCAACTATATCTAACAACTCCTTTGTGATCATTTCCTGTCTTGCTTTATTGTATTTAAGCGTCAGTTCATCGATAAGCTCATGCGCATTATCGGTAGCATTCCGCATAGCCACCATACGTGCCGATTGTTCACTCGCAATGGCCTCTAACAAGGCATGATAAAGGCTCATCTCAATAAACCTGGGCAACAGCTCGGACATCACTTCTTGCGGCGTAGGTTCATATATATATTCATTATTCTTGCCCGCCTCGAACACAGCAGGTTCTATCGGCAGCAGCTTCACCATCGCTGGCTTCTGCGACACAGTATTCACGAATTGAGTGTATGATACATACACTTCATCGACCAGGCCGGCGGTATAATCGTCTACCACGATGCGGGCTACCGGCAGAATGTCGGCCACCGATGGTTTATCGGACAGATTTATAAACTCGGCGCGTACCTGCTGCCCGCTGCGCAGCATGAAATCTCTTCCCTTTCGCCCTATAGCTATGTTCGTGACCGGCACTCCCTTGCTGTCCATGATAAACCTGGCAAAGCTGCGATTTACGTTCGCGACAAGCCCGCCGCAAAGCCCGCGATCCGGAGTTATATGTACAACAGCAACTTTATTCACCAGCCTCTTAACCAGCAGAGGATGGCTCTCCTCCCCCACACGTGCTTGTGCCGCAAGGTCAGCCAGCACCTGTCTTATCTTTTCTGCATAGGGACGCGCAGCAAGCGTGCGCTCCTGAGCACGCCTCATCTTCGAGGCCGCTATCATCTCCATGGCCTTAGTGACCTTGGAGGTATTGCGTACGCTCTTTATCCGGCGATTAATCTGACGAATAGTTGCCATTTTATACCTTTATTGCTTTCTTATCCTTCCAATCCATAGCATCGGAATAGATTGCGAAACCGATTCAATAGTCATGCTTTTTAATAAGGTACGGTTGTCTTGAATTCAGTTATGGCTTTCTTCAAAGCCCCGTCTACCTCATCGCTGATTACCTTTTCTTTGTTTATCTTCTGGATAATGTCGGAATGAGAGGTCTCCATAAAACGATGGAACGCCACCTCAAAGGCCATCACTTTATTTACAGGCACATCATCAAGGAAACCATTTAATACAGCGTAAATGATGCTCACCTCTTTGGCACCCATTCGCAGGGCTGTTCGGGCTGCATCG
>CAZWOG010000052.1:0-5870 GCA_964635685.1 uncultured Dehalococcoidales bacterium
AATATGGTATTCAGATCAACCTTCTCGCCCGGCCTGCCGCCGCGGCGTCCGGCCAGCATCGGCCCGCCGCTGATGAATATCGACGGGATATTGAGACGCACCGCCGCCATCATCATGCCGGGGATAGTCTTATCGCAGTTGGGAATAAACACCAGCGCATCGAAGGCATGAGCCTGGGCCACAGTCTCCACCGAATCGGCGATGAGCTCGCGGCTGGGCAGGCTATACTTCATTCCGATATGCCCCATCGCAATGCCATCGCACACGCCGATAGTGTTCACCTCGAACGGTGTGCCGCCGGCGCTGCGAATCCCGCCCTTGACCGCATCGGCGATCTGGCGCAGATGAATATGGCCAGGGATAACCTCGCTGAAGCTGTTCACAACGCCTATAAAAGGCTGATCCAGCTCGCGATCGGTCAGTCCCATCGCATAGAAGAGAGAACGATGCGGGGCACGTGTGAATCCCTTCTTAACTGTATCGCTTCTCAATATCTGTTATCCTTTCAAATTCGTCTAAATACTCCAACCCCCAAAAACCTCTCAAAAAGAGGTGTCCTTCCACAGAAGAACCGGGAATTTCGGGGGTGTCCCCCGATTCTCCTTTCCCCCCAAGATTGGTGGCCAGGGGGTTGACCAGCACTTAATCAGAGATTCCCTAAATAACTTATAGAAAGGAATCATTCGGAAAAGGTATCACAGCACCAACCTGTTGTCAAGCAGATTTGGCTATGCCGACTAGCTGGGATATATCCTTAAGCCCTTCCTTCTTCATATAGCTCACGATTCCATCAAGGACTTCAAGAGGAGCTGTTGGATTGACCATCACAGCCGTGCTCAACCATACCGCACTGGCCCCAGCCATAATAAATTCGATAGCGTCGTTCGCGCTGGCGACCCCTCCACCTCCGATAACAGGAACCTCCACTGCCTCCGACACGCGATAAACCATATAAAGAGCGACCGGTTTGATAGCCGGGCCGGAGAGCCCTCCGGTCACCCCGCCGAGAAACGGCTTCTTCGTCTTTATATCTATAGCTAATCCGCGAAGCGTGTTTATCAGCGAAATGGCATCTGCACCAGCTTGCTCAACCGCAGACGCGATCTCGACGATGTCGGTCACGTTCGGGCTGAGCTTTACGATGGCAGGCAAACCGGTGTGTCCCTTTACAGCCTTTGTCACCGCAGCCGCATCGCGGGGGTTAGTTCCAAACTCTATCCCGCCGCGGGCGACGTTCGGACAGCTGATATTCACCTCGATGCCGCTGACGCCCTTGACGCCATCGAGCTTGTACGCCAGTTCCGCATACTCATCGACGCTCTCGCCGGCGATGTTGACGATCACCGGCACCTTCCACTTGGACCATATCGGAGCCTTCTCCTTAATCAAAGCATCGATGCCAATATTCTCAAGCCCTATCGAGTTAAGGACGCCCGATGCAGTCTCGAATATTCGCGGCTGCGCGTTGCCGGATCGCGGTTTCAGCGTAGTGCCTTTACAAATAATCGCTCCGAGCTTATTGATATCTACGAGCTTGGCATACTCCGTGCCGTAGCCTACAGTCCCAGAAGCAGCGATCACCGAATTCTTGATTTCAAGCCCACGCTTATTTTTTGGCCCTATCTGCACTCTTAGGTTCAAAGAACATTCCTCCCAAATCCTTATCTTATGATACCCCTTCTATATCTGCCATTCAACCCACCGCAAATCAGGTCATGAGCCACTATAAGAAGCGCAGGATTCATCATGTCTAGATTTTAGGGATGACCCCCCTTCTTTTATAAAGAGGGGTTAGGAAGAGTTCGAGGTGTCCTTCCGGCACCGGAAGGACTGGGGTTTTAGGGGTGTCCCCTAATTCCTTTAATATCCCCCAAGTTTGGGGGACCACAGGGGGTTGGACACAATTCGACTATCTGTACCATAGAGGTTCAGGAGAATTTCTCCTGACGGTCCTTCCGCGGAAGGATGGGGGTGTCCCCCAGATTTTTCCAAATCCCCCAAAGTATGGGGGATTACAGGGGGTTTGGATAATCAATCCACACACTGCCCATTTTACGCTTGACATTATCACCCTATTTATTAAACTAACAGTGTCGACGAACTAAAGAATTCAAGGGCGGTGCTATATGCGAATAGTAACCATAATAGTTATTGCCATAAGCAGCATCATTATTGGCTTTGCAGCTTACTATATAGGTTATACACTTGGTGACTCGAGTGGTTATGATGATGGGTACAACAACGGTGTAATAGCCGGAATAGGCACCGGATATGACCTGAGAGACCCTACATACTCTGAAATGAAACAATTTTTAAGAGAAGATGCTACAGATAATAACGAATATATCGAGGGAAGCTACACCTGCACAGACTATTCTGCAGATCTTAACAACAACGCTATTCAAGCAGGATACAATGCCGCCTATGCATATATCGAATACCCCGACGGCACCGGGCATGCCATAGCCGCTTTCCAGACAGTCGATAAAGGGTTAATCTTTGTTGAACCCCAGTACGACGAAGAAGTGCAGGTTGTCATAGGAAGCAGCTACTCAGAGCAAAATGGATATCAAGTTTCAGAACATGACGATACGGTTATCCGATATGTTCTTGTTTGGTAGTGAATATGCTCACGTTATGGATCGCGGATCATCATCAGGGCCAGAGATAAATCACAAACTGCTTATACATAGACAATTCAAAAAGAGGTTCAGGAGAAATTCTCCTGACGGTCCTTCCGCAGAAGGATGGGGGTGTCCCCCAGATTTTTCCAAATCCCCCATGTATGGGGGACCAAGAGGGTTCGACAATCAATGACCCGCGCGCGCCGATATGCAGAGGTGCAGGAGAAAAATCTCCTGCCGGGGTTTTAGGGGTGCCCCCTATTTTCTCTAATATCCCCCAAGTATGGGGGATAAAGGGGGTTGGATGATAGATTGACGCAATATCCAACCTATTATCATCTTACCTAAGATTGCACTACGTGGTATAATAGCCAATCGCACCTTATATAACCTCATCCCAGCAGATAGGAACTCCTTGAAAAAGTGCATCAGGAGGTCATCATGCCTAAAGTAACGGTATGCAAAAAATGCAGCGGTACCGGCAAGATAGAGCGCGCCTCAAAGAAGAGTTCACCTGATGAGGCCACCATCTTCCTACTATGCCGACCCTGCAACGGCACAGGATGGATTGTCACCCCCGAGGAAGATGACACAGCCGCCACTAAAGGACCTATTGACGTGAAATCCGAACTGAACGCCCTGGACTCCGGCCGACACCATGATCTAGCCCCATATCTCACACTGCTGATTCGCCTTATAGATGAGCGTTTCCCTCTGAAGCACAAAGAAAAATAACTGTTCCATTTCAAATATTTAATATCGATCAGCATTCTTATGCAAATCGATATATCCTCTCAATATTAACAACCTTAACCGATTCTATTGATACCATAGTTATTTCAACCACATCTATCCTATGATATACTTTACACGGAAAGCCAGCGTAGCTCAGCGGTAGAGCAGCGGTTTCGTAAACCGCAGGCCGTCGGTTCAAATCCGACCGCTGGCTCCAGTTACGGAGGAATTAGTGAGCAAGCTTTTAGAAAAACTTGAGCAGATATCAAAAGGTAATGCCAAACCATTGGGCTTCGCAGCTGCAGCCGCCAAATCCAAATCTGAAAACATGATTATCATCGCCGCTGTGAACGACAACGACAAGGCGGCAGTAACCGCTGCCAAAGAATATGCAGATGCTCTCCTCTTTAATAGCTTCGCAGGGAAAAACACCGCATCAAAAAGCAATCTCCCGTGGGGAGCATCTGTAAGCGAACCAACAGATGAGCAACCATCCACTATTAAAGAGAGCGGCTGCGATTTTATATTGCTCAACACACAGGACTCTCCTATCGCCATGCTTCAAGAAGAAAAACTTTGCCGCATGATTGAGATCGATCCAGCAATGCCCGATGGCCTGCTAAGAGCCACAAATCAACTGCCGGTAGATATCGCACTCATAGCGGGAGATACATCTATTTCGATGAAACGATTGATCACGTGCCAGCACATCGCTAACCTGGTCGGCAAGTATTTACTATTACGCATCCCCTTAGAAACATCCAAGGAAGAACTAAGAGAGATATGGGAAACAGGCATAACAGGGGTTGTAGTTCCCGTTACAGGCGACGCTAAGAAAAGTCTTGCAGCGTTGCGACAATCTGTCGATGCCCTGCCTGCCTCACGAAGAAAAAGAATCCTCAAAACCAGCGCCACCATCCCACAAATCGCACCTGCCGAGCCAGTCGAAGACAAAGAGCCAGACGAGGACAAATAAAAGAACCTATCAGGGAACCTCTGAAAAAGAAGGGCAGGAGACTTCCTGTCTCGTCATTGCGAGCGAAGCGAAGCAATCTTTCACTCCGTTCTACCACACGAACGACGAGATTGCCGCGGCACCCTTCCATAAAGTCTTATCATGGAAGGGCTCCTCGCAATGACTGCTGACAAAGAGGTGCCCTTCCGCGGAAGGACCGGGGTTTTAGGGGTGTCCCAATCTTCTTATAAAAGAAATCGTTAATCGCAATCGGGAAGTCCAGAGGGATCACCCTCTGGCGGGGGATATGGGGGTGTCCCCCATCTTTTTTAAAGTCCCCCAAAGAGTGGGGGATACAGGGGGTTGATTAGCACTTAATCAAAGCTCACTGAAATATCGGCGAATCGATTACAAAGAGACTTCAATGAACGACAAATTATTATTCGGAACCGGCGGCACACCGCACAGCTCCAAGTCCGAAAGCACGGCTGACGGCATCGAGCGCATCGCAGAGTTGGAGCTCGGCTGCATGGAAGTCGAGTTCGTATATGGCACCAACATGAATCAGGCCATGGCGCGAAAGGTCGGCGAGATAGCCAGGGCGCTCAACGTTAAACTCACCGCGCACGCCCCGTACTATATCAACCTGAACGCACACGAAGAGGAGAAGCTCATCGCCAGCAAAAAGCGGCTGATCCAGACCGCGCGCATCGCATCGACGATAGGAGCGCAGGGCATCGTCTTTCACCCCGCCTTCTACCTCAAAGACCCGCCGAACGAGGTATACGCCAAAGTAAAGAAAGAGCTCGAAGACACCGTAAGCGCGATGCGGGATGAAGGCATACAGGTTACGCTCAGAGCCGAGACAACGGGCAAGGGGAGCCAGTTCGGCAGCCTGGAGGAAGTACTGCGCCTAAGTGCCGAAATCGATGGCGTCGCGCCATGCATCGACTTTGCACACTTGCACGCCAGGGAAGGCAAATCCAATTCCTACAAGGAGTTCGCGTCGATTCTACAGCAGATAGCCGATAAGCTCGGACGCAACGCCCTAAATGACATGCACATCCACCTATCGGGGATAAAATACAGCGGGAAAGGCGAGCTGAGCCACCTGAACCTCAGCGAATCGGACATGAATTATATCGAGCTTTTCAAAGCATGGAAGGAATTCGATATCAAAGGATTGGTGATCTGCGAAAGCCCGAGCCTGGAGGGCGACGCGCTCATCATGCAGAAGGCTTATAACTCGCTGTGAAAGCAAACTGCTCCGCCGCAAGCAGGGGGTGCCGAATGTCGTTCCGTGCTTGACACTGAATCCAGTCTGTTCCTTTAGATTCCGGCCTCCGCCGGAATGACGACCAATGCGGCAAGCCACGGGGAATGAACCTTTATGGATTCAAGAAGCCCTCTGAAAAAGAGGTGTCCTTCCGCGGAATCCTTCCATGAAATTTTTCACATGGAAGGACCAAAGTATGGGGGATTTAGGGGGTTGGACAAATATTTAATCAACCCTTTCCCTTGGGCTTGTTATGTACCTTTTCAGCAGCAATAATATT
>CAZWOG010000053.1:0-5748 GCA_964635685.1 uncultured Dehalococcoidales bacterium
CGCACTGCTGCCTTGGCCAGCTGTAGCTCTCTTACGTCATGCTGCGTTATGGTGATTGCCTTGTGTCTGCTACTCCCCTCTGCGGATACAAGTACAAACTCGCGCTTGCCGTTTTCAACTCGCACCAGAGGATGATCTCTCATTTTTCCCCCAGCGTCCAGCACACCGGCCTGATAAATCTGGCTCACGGCGTCGATGATAGCGGAACCGCAGAGGCCTTTGGCAGGGATATCGCCGATGGTATGATACTGCACTTTGTTATCTACTAACTGCAGCCGATCTATAGCCCCCGGCGCCGCCTTCATACCATACTTGATATGTCCTCCCTCGAAGGCTGGGCCCGAGGCGCAGGATACGCATGATATCTCGCCTTTGCTGACGAGGGATATCTCCGTATTTGTCCCGATATCGATTGCAAGCACTGTTTTATCGGTTTGAGTTACACCTGATGCTAATAGCATGGCCACATGGTCCGCGCCGACGAACCCGGCGACGTTGGGCAAGAAGTGTACATAGGATCCTGGAGCGAAGTGCAAGTCCAGGTTGCGGGCCTTTATGTCTATTGCATCTTTCGTCGATGGGACAAAAGGTGGCCGCAACAATTGCTCAACGGGAAGTCGCAGGGCCAGGTGATGCATGGCGGTATTGCCCACGACCACGGTTTCAATTATGTCATCTAACTTTACCCTGGCCTCTCTGCATAAGTGGGCAGCCAGTTTGTTTAAGGCATCAAGGGCCAGTTGCTGCATCTGAATTCCGCCGGACGAGGAATCTCTGGCATATACCAGCCGAGTAATGACATCGTCGCCGTAGATGGCTTGCGGGTTTGAGATACCTTGCGCAGCAAGGGTGTGGCCGTTATCCAGATCCAGAAGGTACCCTGCGATTTTGGTCGTCCCCAGGTCGATGGCTAATCCCAGGCTCCTGCTCGGCCACGGCCTTAAAGCTATGACCTCATCGCCCCGCACCGAAGCCTGGATCAGGCCCTCGGGTGGCATTACCGCTGATGCAAAGATACTCAGGACTTCATTATCAATGGTGCTGCATTTGATTTTGTGTTGTTGCCATAGAGCCTCGATCACTGTATCTTCTTTGATATCAGCGATCGAATGTAAGGCAGGTTGCAATGTGAAGCAGTATTCTTTGACCGGCGGTTCCACATCAGCAGGTGTTTCCATTCCATCCGCCTGTGCACGCTGCACCGTTGTTAGAGATTCGGATGGGATGTTTATCACGCAATGCCCGAGAGGTCTGGTCCGGCAGGCAAGCCTGTAGCCATCCCTCAGTTCCTGCTGAGAGAATGCCTGTTGCTCATCAGGAGTGATAGCGGAGACGCGTCCGTCCAGCACCTGTACCCTGCACTGGTGGCATATCCCGCGTCCGCCGCAGATGTTTACCAGGTCCAGGCCAGCGCTGCGTGTAGCTTCTAAGATCGTCTGGTCTTTGCGAATACGTATTTTAAGGGCCAGCGGTTTGAATTCTATTTCATACATTGATATACCTAGTAGGTTTTCGGAATTGCTTTTTCAGTAACTGATTAAGTATAGCTTTACTGGTCGCTGCTGGCGTAATCAACTATCAAGGGTAGAAGTCGAGAAGCGATCAGAGGCTGAGGGGATACCTGCCGTATCTATGTGCGGCATCGACCATCCACTTGAGCCTGACCGGGTCCACTGTTGGATGGGAATGCGACGTCGACAATATGTATCCGCCGCCTCGAGCAGCATCGCGTATGGCTTTCTTTACCGCATCTTCCACTTCCTGCTGTGTTCCTTTGACCATAATGTAAGACACATCCAGATTGCCAATAAGGACCAGCTTATGCCCTACCTGCTCCCGCACCCGCCCCAATTCCATGCCGGCAGTTGGCTCCAGGGTTATGATTCCGTCAAAGCCCCACTCGATGAATTTGTCCAGCAGGGCATAGATATTACCGCAGCAATGAAAAACGAACTTGCGTTTTCGCTCGTGGACGAACTGCGTCACCCTTCTATAGCTTTCTCCGAGGAACTTCTCGATAAGCTCCGGGCGCATCATGGGCCCGGTCTTCTGGCCAAGGTCGTCGCCGCCCAGAACCACTTCAACGTCCGATTTCATGACGGCATCCAGGCTCTTGAGATAGAGCTCAGTGTGAAAATCGATGACCTTTTTCACAAAAGCGGGCTTCTGATATATTAATCTGGTGAAGTTCACAAATCCTATTGGCTGCCAGCTGTTCTCGAATATGCCCGGCGCGGCGTAACCGATGGGATATATCCTATCTCCATAGCTATTAAGCTTTTTATGGAAGCTGGCAATGTTCGTAATCATATCCTCGAAGAGTGGAGCCCTTTTCTGTACCCATTGCTCCCATTTATCCTCGGTATCACACAGTGGGCGGCTATAGTTAACCGCTATATTGCCGTCAGCATCGGCAGCCAGGTCCCAGATCCTGCCGAATGGATCGTACCAGGACCAACCTGAGGAAGCCCGGGAGTCTTTGTACAGTTTCATGATGGCGTATATGGTCCAGTTGGCGTCAAATCCGAGCTTGATAGCGCCTTCAAGGGCTCCCGCAGTATTGCTGTAGTACATATTGTTCCAGAACCAGTTTGTATTTAAAAGTGCTTTGATCGGATATCCTAACAACGGCTTTCGCAGAAGGCCGACGAAGTCGGTGGGCTTTCTACCCAGTATACTATTGACCGTGGCCGGGTCCATGATAAGCCCCATAACTGGCACCTGGTCCGGCTCCTCATGGTTCATTGCGGTGAGGAAGCGTTCCTTGAAGTTCACTTAGAGATACTCCATCCCTTAATGATGTCCAGACCGGTAATAGCGTCAGGCGCGAAGGCATCCGCTGCTATGTCATCGGCAACCCTTTGCGAGAGTGCCGCCCCGCCGATGACGATTTTAACCCCTTCCCTGAGGCCTTGTTTTTTAAGCTCCTGGATAACCTTTCCGAGTTCTGGCTCTGTAGATGTAAGCAGGCAGGACATCCCCAGAGCAATTGGCTTATGCTCCCTGACGGCACTGACGAATTTACCCGTTGGCACGTCTACACCAAGGTCGACCACTTTGAAGCCAGCGCTCCTGGCATAGTTGATGAATATGTTCTTGCCAAGGTCGTGCAGATCGCCGGCCACCGTTCCGATAAGGATAGTCCCCTGCGATTGTGAAGGCTCTGACTGCATGAGAGGTGAGAGCAGGTTCATGATTTCTTTGGAGATCTCGCCGGCATAAACCAGCTCTGAGAGGAACCACTCGCCAGTCTGGAACCTCTTTCCTACTACCTGCAAGGCTTGGGTAACGGCATCGACGGCTTCTTTCACTGCAGATTTGTTTTGTGACTTAACCACCTCATCGACAGCCTTGAGTGCAGCATCCATGTCCAGTGCCAGCAGTCCATTTTTTATATGTTCAATGTTATCGATTTTCTTTTTCCTTTCTATATAAGCTCGACGCTTAGCCTATACAGCTATAGAAGATCGATGTAGCGCTTCAAGGTTGAATTCTTTGAAGGTATATTACATTTCTCCTGTGGTTATGTCAATGCTATCAAGCTTGACAAGAAATATAATGTGAGCTAGAGTATTGCCCATGTGGGTTGTTATTTTAGATTAATTGGGGGGAGCAATATCTATTTTGATATCTCTTACGCATTCAAAAAGATCGGTCGAATACCTGAGAAGTATGCAGGAGATATAAGACAATAAATTAAAAAAGTAGTATAATAGTCGCCTATCAGCTATATTACCTCGCAATAAAATATATAGTCATAAGCTATTAACTTTGAGGAGGTTTCGGCAATGTACAAAACAAAGGTTACGAAACAGGATGCGGAGAAACTGTTGGCTGATGTCCCTGAGGAGCGTGCTTTCTGGTGCAGCGATGGGCGAGTATTCAGGAACATGAGGGATTTGAGCGATGGCCTGGCCAACATGTCAGATGAGACCTTTAACTATCACTTAAACGATGAGAAGCATGACTTCAGCAACTGGCTTCAAGATGTAGTGGAAGACGAGAAGCTGGCAAAGGACCTGTCAAATACGATAACCCGGCGTGAAGCGGCAAAACGGGTGAACGACAGGGTCACGCTTTTGAATATGAAATTATAGACTTTGTAGAAAAACTAGGTATACCTGGCAATATTAATAGTTCTGCATAGAGAATGAGCTTGGCGTTGGGCACTGGAGGGTTCAAGGCTCGGCTAAGGACTATGAGATTCCCAAGAAGTGGCTGAAGAGGCAAAGTATGGCATATTGTATTAAATGTGGTTGTAAGATAGAAATTGAAGCAGCATACTGTCCAGAATGTGGTAAAAAACTTGAGAATGAATTATTAAGAAGAAAAGGTGTTACAAGATATATAGCAAACACTATTCGTGAGAAGGTTCAAGAGCAAGCAAATGCTGAAGGAGAGTGGTCTCAACATAGATTCAGTGCGAAGAATGTTATGCTGTTACTACTAATAATTGTCTTTTTCGGTATCGCCATTGGTTTAATCCTTTATCTGTATTTTGGTATATTACATTAATTTGATGAAGGTCACTTTATTTGTTAATCATCCCACCGTATACGTCCCCGTGCCAACCGCGATCATTACACCCTCTTCGTTGTGCAACTCCATGCGTGTTACGGCTACCTTGTTTCCAGCCCGCAATATATGGCCAGCGGCAGTAAAATGTTTACCTTTTCCCGGGCGGATATAATCTATTCTCAGGTCTATTGTACCTATCTTGCTCAACCTTTCAACCTGCTTATCGAACGGTTTAGATCTAACTTCTTTAAAAATGTGCAGATAAACGGCATGTCCGCCTGCGATATCGAGTATGGATGATATGACCCCGCCATGAAGAGTGCGATATATGGGATTACCGATAAGTTCATCGCGTATGTCGAATGTGATTACACCTGTGTCCAGTGTAGGCGAGTCTACGCTATAATCTAAGACATCGTTAAAAGAAGGGCTGGCCTTTTCTACAAAGAACTCGATCATCGCTTTCAGTTTTTCATCATTTACATTGACTTTTATTACCATTCACTTATTCCAGTCTATATGTACTATGAGTTGACCTACACCTCAGCTATGGTCTAGACTGCTTCAACTTTTAGAACGTCTCACCAGTTGCACTGACCCCATGGAGCATGTAGAAAAACACACACCGCATCCGAGGCATTTGTGCGTGTCCACATGTGCACAATCATCTACCTCTATAGCGTCGAAAGGGCAGCGGTCAACGCAGTCACTACATGCATTACAGGTGGACTCATCGATCTGGGCAACGAATGGGGAAGGTGTCAGTACGTTGACCCCCGTCTTTTTTAAGCAGACGAAGAATACACAGCAGTCGGTGCAACAATTGCAGATGAAATCAAGGGGATCGTAAGTGTGCACCAAGCCGTCTTTATTGCTCTTTCGTAGAACCTCTATAGCTTCCTCATAACTTATCGCTCGGCACATGCCATGCTCGACACCCCATCGGGCCGTATCACCCATGAAAATGCATGTTTCCAGCAGATGGTCACAGTGATTACCGGGGTCAGCGATCCAGTGCGGAAGGCGACAAGAGCAAGTGGAAACTCCCCAGTAGCCTGCATTCTTGATCCTCTCGGCCACATTCTCCTTCGGAGTGGCGTCTTTAGGCAACGCAGCCGGGGTAGTCCATACAGGTACAGGGTAGCTTATTTCAGGCAGAGACTTTGTTGCAAATTCGACCTCAAACTTATGCAATGCCTTCATAAGTTGTACCGAATGCGGAAACCTTAT
>CAZWOG010000054.1:0-5698 GCA_964635685.1 uncultured Dehalococcoidales bacterium
CGGCAGACGGCAGTGTTTCCACCAAATACGATTACCTGCATGTCGAGTCCACATCCAGGGCAGCGATTGCCGCCTACAAGGAGGCCGTGATCAAGAACCCGCGAGAGGAGATCAGTATGGCCGAGGTCCACGACTGCTTCTCCATCACCGAGGCGGTCACCATGGAGGACCTCCAGTTCAGCCAGCGCGGGCATATGATGGAGGATATAGAATCGGGATTCTTCGATCTCGATGGCAAGTTGCCAGTACAGCCTGACGGGGGCCTCAAGTGCTTCGGCCATCCCATCGGAGCCAGCGGATTGAGAATGATATACGAGATGTACAAGCAGCTGCAGGGCAAGGCCGACAAGCGCCAGATCAAGAACCCGAAGATGGGATTGACCCATAACCTGGGCGGACAGCCCCCGCACTGCACTATCTTCTGCGGTATCTTCGGCAGAGAGCTGGGATAGCACACAGACGGAATCGACCGGGCGCATGGCGAGACAGGGCACAGTTCTCGCCATGTGTCATGTATAAAAGGAGCTTCTTGAACAGAAGTGTCCTTCCGGTACCGGAAGGACCGGGGGCTAAATCGACACCTCTTCAGAAGCTTAAAAACAAAATAAAGGATACAGGCTAACCCCAAGGAAGGGAGTAAAAATGGACTTCCAGCTTACCCCGGAACAACAAGCCTTGCAGAAGGAGTTTGAAGCCTTCTTCGAGGCGGAAATGAAAAAGGCTCCAGAGGGATGGATGTGGGGCCTCGACGGGCTGTACAACGATATAGGCTGGCCTTTCAATAAATATATGGCAAAAAGGCTGGCGGAGAAAGGCTGGCTCGTCAGGCCCTGGCCCAAGGAATATGGCGGAAGCAACGCCCCCATTATGGAGCAACTCATTTTTAGTGATGTAATCGGTTATTACTGCGCCCCCGGCGTCGATCCCCTCGGAATCGGGATGATCGGGCCGACCCTGCTGGCGATGGGCAACGACGAGCAGAAGAAGGAGCACCTGCCACCGATAGCTAAGGCAGAGAAATTCTGGTGCCAGGGATGGAGTGAGCCCAACGCCGGCTCGGACCTGGCCTCGCTGACCACCAAGGCCGTCAAGGACGGCGACGACTGGATCATCAACGGCCAGAAGTGCTGGAGCACCGGCGCCCATCGGGCGGACTGGAGCTTCATGCTTGCCAGAACGGATCCCGCACAGAAGCGCAGCAAGGGCATCACCTTCTTCCTGGTCGATATGAAGAGCCCAGGCGTTACCGTACGACCGATACCGGGCATGGACGGCTCCGAGCACTTCAACGAGATCTTCTTCGACAACGTGCGCGTGCCGTCGCGAAATATCGTCGGCCAGGTGAACCAGGGATGGGCCGTGACACAGGCCACAATGAACTTCGAGCGCTCCAGCGTCGGGGTCATATCCGGCATCAAGCGCGCGCTCAACGAACTGGTAACATTCTGCAAAGAGAACGATTTGAAGAACAAGCCTTTAAAGGATAATCCGCATGTCCGCCATCGCCTGGCACAGCTGTTTATCGATATTGAGACCGGACATGCCATGAGCTATCGTTGCGGCTGGATGCAGGAGAAGGGCGACCTTCTGGGCGCCGCCTCGGCATCGTGCGGGGCCAAGGTGTTCAGCACCGAGCTGTGGCAGCGCTGCGCCTTCACCGGCGTCGAGATCATGGGTCTCTACGGCACGGTGGCGCACACTTCAAAGAAGCTGGCGCCGATCAGAGGACAGTTCGAGAACCTCGTTCAGATCACACCCGGCTACAAGCTGGGCGGCGGCACTTCGGAAATTATGAGAAATATAATCGCCTGGATCGGCCTGGGACTGCCCAGGAAATAAGCGGAGAGGAGCGAATCATGAATCTCGATTTCACAGAAGAGCAGGATATGCTCCGAAACTCGGCCCGCCAGTTCGTATCCACCGAGTGCACCAAGGCAAAGGTCCGAGAGATTGAAAAGAGCAAAGATGGTTATTCGCCGGAGATATGGAACAAGATGGCGGAGCTTGGCTGGTTCGGGCTGATGATACCGGATCAGTATAATGGCATGGACATGGGGCTCCTGGACCTGGTAGTAGTATTTGAAGAGGTCGGGCACAACATCCTGCCCAGCCCATTCCTTGTTTCAGCGGCACTTGCGACCCCGCCCATCGTCGAGGCTGGCTCTGAAGCGTTGAAAAAGGAGTTTCTGCCCAAGATCGCAGCCGGCGAGCTGATACTGACCATGGCGCTCACCGAGAAGAGCGCGGGCTATACCCCCGATTGTGTCGCGATGAAAGCAGAGGCCAAGGGCGACAACTTCGTTCTCAACGGCACCAAGCTGTTCGTAGAATTCGCTACCGCCGCCAACTACCTTGTAGTAGTCGCCAGAACCAAGAGCGGAGGCAAGGCCGAGGATGGCATTACGCTATTCCTCGTCGACGCGAAGACGAGCGGGATAAAGATAACGCCTTTCGATACCACCGCCGCCGATAAGCAGTGCGAGGTCGTCTTCAAGGACGTGAACGTCCCCAAGAAGAACGTCATCGGCGAGGTGAATAAGGGTTGGCCAGTGGTGCAGAGCGCGCTGCGCAAAGCCACTATCGCCAAGTGCGCCGAGATGGTAGGCGGCATGGCCGCCATGCAGGAGATGGCCGTCGCCTACGCCAAGGAAAGGGTGCAATACGGACAGCCCATCGGCACCTACCAGGCTATACAGCACAAGCTGGCGGACCTTTATCTGAGGTCGATAATGTCCAAGAACATCCTCTACGAAGCGGCATGGATGGCTCAGGAGGGCATGGACTGCGACTGGAAGGTGTCTACCTGCAAGGCCTGGTGCAACGAGGCCTATAAACTGGTCACCGAGGATGGCGTACATGTCCACGGCGCTATCGGCACCACCCTGGACCATGATGCAAGCCTATATTACAGAAGAGCCAGGGCGGCCTATTCGATCTTTGGCGATACCGAAGACCATAGGGAAGTCGTAGCGAAATCGATGGGACTATAGTCCCAATCGACACATTAACCTTTAAAAAAGGGGTGTAGGATACTTCCTGCTGGGGTTATAGGGGTGTCCCCTATTTATAAAATTCCCCCAAGAATGGGGGACAGGGGGTTGATAAAACTCAATCTGAGATTCCCATATTCATAGGGAAATAAAATCTCTCGAGGAGAGGTAAAAAAATATGGATTTTAATTTCACACCAGAACAAGAAAGGTTTCGACAGGAGATACGCGATTTTATCGCCAAAGAAATCCCCCCGGAATTCGAAGCTGGTGTGGGTGGTCATGTGGAATCGGATGAGGACTGGAAATTTGCCCGTTCGATAACTAAAAAGCTTTCAGCTAAAGGATGGCTCAATATAGCTTGGCCTAAGGAGTACGGCGGGCAGGATGAGCACATGCTCAGCGTCATCATCAACGAGGAGATGAACTACCGCGGCGCACCCGGACTGGATTTCGGCGGCATCGGAATGCTGGCGCCGGCCCTCATGGCCCACGGCAACGAGGAGCAGAAGAAAGAGCACCTAGGCAGGATCGCACGGGGCGAAGTGGTGTGGTGTCAGGGCTGGAGCGAGCCCGGAGCGGGCTCAGACCTGCCAGCGATGACCACCAGGGCGGTGGAGGATGGCGACTATTACGTAATCAATGGACAGAAGGTCTGGACTAGCCTGGCGCACCATGCCGACTGGTGTTTCCTCCTTGCCAAGACGGACCCCAATGTGGAGCCCAAGCACAGGGGGATCACCTTCTTCCTGGTGGACTTCAAAACGCCAGGTATCACTGTAAATCCACTGATAACTATGGCAAACGAGCACTGCTTCTCAGAGGTATTCTACGACAACGTCAGAGTCCCCAAGAAGAACATCGTCGGCAAGGTTAATGGCGGCTGGAAGGTCGCCATGACCGCTGCGGGCTTCGAGCGCTCCGGCATCTACCGCATCGCGCGGGCGCTAGGCAATGTCGATAAGCTGATCGCATTCGCCAAGAAACCGCTGCCCGGTGGACATATAATAGGGAAGGACCCGTATGTCAGGCAGAAGCTGAGTAATCTATATATCGAGGGCAAGATCGCCCGCATCCTAGCCTACCGCGTGGCCTGGTTGCAGACCAAGGGCGAACAGCCCGAATGGGAGGCATCGATAGCCCGCGTACACGGAAGCGAGTTCCAGCAGCACGTCGGAGAGATCGGAGCCGAGATCATGGGACTCTATGGCACGTTATTCAAAGAATCGAAGTGGGGCAACGAGGATTACTCCATCGCACGTGAGTCCCTGCTCGGAATCGGAGCTACCATAGCGGCTGGAACCTCCGAGGTGCAGAGGAACGCCATCGCTATGCGAGGCTTCGGCATGCCAAAATCATATTAAATCAAGGAAATAATCTCCAAGGGGGAAAGGAGCGGGAATATGGACTTAGGTTTCACACAAGAACAGGAAATGTTACGCACATCGGCACGCGCTTTTCTAACGGCGGAGTGCCCTCCGGAAACGGTCAAGCTGTTGAACGCTGACGAGAAGGGTTACAAGCCGGAGATGTGGAAGAAGATGGCGGAACTGGGGTGGCAGGGGCTGGCCATCCCCGATATGTACGGCGGAATGGGGATGACATTCCTCGATATGGCCGTGCTGTTCGAGGAGATGGGCAAGGCTGCGTTCCCGGGACCGTTCCTGCCTTCGGTTGTCCTCGGCGGGTTCACCCTGCTCGAGGGCGGCAGCGAGGAGCAGAAAAAGACCTATCTGCCAAAGATCGCCTCCGGCGATGCTATTTTTACGCTGGCCATAACCGAGCCCAGCGTAAGCTACGACCCAGCGGATATAACAGTTAAGGCAACCGCTGAAGGTAACGACTTTGTCATCAACGGCACCAAGCTGTTTGTAAACGATGCCAACGTCGCCGATTACATCATCGTTGCAACCAGGACAAAGGCTGGCACCTCCGCGGATGGGATCACCTTGTTTCTGGTCGATGCCAAAACCGGAGGCGTGCAGATTACACCACTGAAGACCATAGACGGCAACAAACAATGCGAGGTTATTTTCAACAAAGTGCATGTGCCCAAGGCCAACATGATCGGCGGGCTGAATAAAGGATGGGCTATTGTCGATAAGGTACTGGAGAAGGCCACCGTGGCCAAGTGCGCCGAGATGCTCGGAGGCGCGCAGGCCGCTCTGGACATGAGCGTAGCCTATGCCAAGGAGCGCGTCCAGTTCGGTAAGCCCATCGGCAGCTTCCAGGCGATTCAGCACCACTGCGCCAACATGCTGATAGATGTGGAGAGCTCGAGGTTCCTGACCTATCAGGCAGCATGGAAGGTCTCTGAGGGCATGGATGCCTCAATGGACGTCTCCATGGCCAAGGCGTGGGTCAGCGATGCCTACCGCCGTGTAACCCGTCTCGGACACCAGATCCACGGAGGCATCGGGTTCTGCCTGGATCACAACATGCCTCTTTATTTCAAGCACTGCAAGGCGGCGGAATCACTGTTCGGCGGCCCTGAATGGCACCGCGAGCAGGTCGCCCAGAGTCTTGGGCTTTAATTTAAAGTTCGTTTGAGTAAAATGAGAGAAGGGCTATCGACTAACGGTGGCCCTTCTCTATCTGTAAACCTTTAAAAGGTGTGCATGGTTCCTTCCGCCAAGGTCTTAAGAAGGACAACCGAAGGATTCAGAATGACAGGTTCAAGAAGAGGTGTCCTTCCGCGGAATCCTTCCA